>JAXHTU010000056.1:0-19678 GCA_034189955.1 Pseudomonadota bacterium
CTGGCCGAGGGCGGGTCGGGTCTGGCCCCCTTCGCCGGGCCCACCGCCGGCTATCTGGTCGCCTTTCCGCTCGCCGCCCTCGCCGCGGGCGAATTCTGCCGGCGCCTCGGCCGGCGACCGGCGGCGCGGATCGGGGTGATGATCGGGGCCCATCTGCTGATCCTCGTCGTCGGCGCGGCCTGGCTGGCGCGCGCCATCGGCGTCGAGGCCGCCCTCGCCCACGGCTTCACGCCGTTCCTGTTGGGGGCGGCGATCAAGTCGGTCGCCGTGGTCGGCTGCGCCGGCCTGCTGCGTCGCCTGCCGGCCTTCAGCTCCTGACGAAGTCGAGGAAGATCGGCGCCGTATCGCCCAGCTTCTTCTCCTCGTAGCGGGTGACGACATGGTCGGCCGGGGCCTCGCGCCAGTCGTCCGCCCGCTCCGCCGTCCACGCCAGTCCGGGCGTGCGCTCGAACCGCTCCAGCGCCCAGTCGGCATAGTCCTTCCAGTCGGTGACGAACCGCAGCCGGCCGCCGGGCTTGAGCAGCCGGGCGATCTCGGCCGCGGTCTCGTCCTGGACCAGCCGCCGCTTGTTGTGGCGCGCCTTGTGCCACGGATCGGGGAACAGGATCATGACCCGGTCCAGCGAGGCGTCCGGCAGGGCCGTCATCACGTCGCGGGCGTCGTCGGCGTGGAGGCGGACGTTGGTCAGCCCGCCCTCCTCGATGTGGCGCAGGGCCGAGCCGACTCCGTTCAGGAACGGCTCGCAGCCGATCATCAGCGCCTCGGGATGGCGCGCCGCCTGCGCCGCCAGATGTTCGCCGCCGCCGAAGCCGATCTCCAGCCAGACCTCTTTCGCCCCGGGCATCAGCGCCGCCGGATCGATCGGTCCGGCCTTGGGATCGGGCAGGGCGAGGGTCGGCAGCAAGGTGTCGAACAGGGCCGCCTGGCGCGGCTTGATGGCGCGCGACTTGATGCGGCCGAACGAGCGGAGCGGTCGGTGCGCGGGATCGTCGGGGGTGGACATGGCGGGCGCTATAGCCGCGATGAAGGCAGCAGGCAGCAGGAATCAGGCAGCCGGGCGAGAAACGTCGTCACGCGACCCCGCGGCGGGCGCGGGGCGACCTGCTGCCTGCTGCCTGCCTCAGATCAGCGCCTTCAGCTGCTCGACCAGATCCGTCTTCTCCCAGCCGAAGCCGCCGTCCGCGTCCGGCTCGCGGCCGAAATGGCCGTAGGCCGCGGTGCGGGCGTAGATCGGCCTGTTCAGGCCCAGATGCTCGCGGATGGCGCGCGGCGTGGCCCCGCCGATCAGCCCCAGCAGCTTCTCTTCCAGCAGCGCTTCGTCGATCTTGCCGGTGCGGTGCAGGTCGACGTGGATCGACTGCGGCCGGGCCACGCCGATGGCGTAGCTGATCTGGATGGTGCAGCGGTCGGCCAGGCCGGCGGCGACGACATTCTTGGCCAGGTAGCGGCAGGCGTAGGCGGCCGAGCGGTCGACCTTGGTCGGGTCCTTGCCGGAGAAGGCGCCGCCGCCGTGCGGCGCGGCGCCGCCATAGGTGTCGACGATGATCTTGCGGCCGGTCAGGCCGGCGTCGCCGTCGGGCCCGCCGATCTCGAACACGCCGGTCGGATTGATGTGCCAGACCGTCTCGTCGGTGACGAAGCCCTCCGGCAGGACGGACAGGACCACCGGCCTGACCACCTCGGCCACCTCGGCCTGGGTCAGGCCCTTCGCATGCTGGGTCGAGACGACGATCGAGGTGGCGGCGACCGGGCGGCCGTGCTCGTAGCGCAGGGTGACCTGGCTCTTGGCGTCCGGCTCCAGCCGCGTCTCGCCCTTGTGGCGCAGCTCGGCCAGTTTCCTCAGGATGGCGTGGCTGTAGGCCAGGGTCGCCGGCATCAGCTCGGGGGTCTCGTTCGAGGCGTAGCCGAACATGATGCCCTGGTCGCCCGCGCCCTCGTCCTTGTCGCCGGCCGCGTCCACGCCCACGGCGATGTCGGCCGACTGGGCGTGCAGATGGCATTCGTAGGAGGCGGTCTTCCAGTGGAAGCCCTCCTGCTCGTAGCCGATGTCGCGGATCGCGGCCCGGACCAGGGGTTCGAGGCTGTCGATGATGCCCCGGGTGAAGGCCTCGTTCTGCGCCCGCGTATTGCCCGGCTGCGTCGCCCGCACCTCGCCCGCCAGGACGATGCGCTGGGTGGTGACGAGGGTCTCGCAGGCGACCCGGGCTTCGGGATCCTGCGCCAGGAAGGCGTCGACGACCGTGTCGGAGATGCGGTCGGAGACCTTGTCGGGGTGTCCTTCCGAAACGCTTTCGGAGGTGAACAGGAAGGACGAACGGGCCAAGGCGGACTCCTGGGGGGCGGGACGGCCGACAGACATATAAAGATATGTTTATATGTTCAAGGCGTGACGCGCCGGCGGCGGCTCCCGGCGGCTCCCGGCGGGCCCCGGCGGCGCGCCTTCGCCGGCCCGCTCGATCCGGGACCGGGCCGCGGCTCAGGGGGCGCCGGCGCCCCTGAGCCGCACCCGACGAGGAACCGCCCGCGACGAGGAGTCACGCCGCGGCGGCGGCCGGATACGAGAGGAGAGAAAATGGTGCCGCTTAGGTGACTCGAACACCTGACCCCCGCATTACGAATGCGATGCTCTACCAGCTGAGCTAAAGCGGCCTTGGCGCGGGGGGGATAAGCCCCGTCCGCGCGAGAGCCGCTCTTTATACGCGGGGCGAGGGCTTGCCAAGCGCCTCGAACAGGGCCGGCTCGTCGGGGCGGGCGGCGATGCGGATCTCCAGCCCCGACCCGCTCGCCAGGGCCGCCGCGGCGGCGGCGGAGATGGCCACGGCGGCCTGTCCGGCGAAGGGGCCCAGCTCCGCCAGCGCCCGTCCCGCGCGGGGCGAATGGACCAGGACGGCGTCGAAGCCGGCCGGGGCGGCGGTTCCGGTGGCGACGGCCTCATAGAGGGGCAGGGGGCGGACCTCGACGCGTCCGGCCATCATCGCCGGCAGGTCGCCGGCCGGCTCCAGCGCCCCGGGGGCCAGCACGGCGCCGCCGGTCGGCGCCGCCGTCGTCAGCAGCCTGGCGAGGTCTTCCAGCGCCCCGCCGGCCGAGCGGACCGTGGCGAAGCCGGCCGCCCGGGCCGCCGCCGCCGTGGCGTCGCCGACCGCGAACACCGGCAGGGACCGCGCGTCCGACAAGGCGGCGAAGGCGGCGACGCCATTGCGGCTGGTGAAGGCGAGGGCGGCGACGCCCTCCAGATCCGGCGCCGGTCGCGCCAGCGGGCGGATGGCCAGCAGCGACGCGACGACGGGCTCGTAGCCGAGGGCCGTCAGCCGGGCGGCGCTGCGCGTCGCGCCCGGTTCGGCGCGGGTGACCCAGACCCGGCGGATCGGGCTCAGGGATCGACCCTCTGGTCGCCGGCCGCGTCATGCACCTCGGCCCCGAGGCGCAGGCCCAGGGCCCGCGCCTGGTCCCGTGCGTCCGACGCCCCCGCGTCGCCGATCTCGCCCGAGCGCCGCCAGCGGGCCGAGCCGTCGGGCGCCAGCATCTCGGTGGTCAGCCGCAGCTTGCCGGCGGCGATCTCCGCATGGGCCCCGATGGCGGTGCGGCACGAGCCTTCCAGCGCCGTCATGGCCCCGCGCTCGGCGGCCACGGCCATGGCCGTCGTCGGGTCGTCGAGGGCCGCGACCCAGGCCGCCTGCCGGTCGCCTTCCCGGGTCTGCAAGGCCAGCGCCCCCTGCCCCGGCGCCGGCAGGAAGTCGTTCAGCGACAGCCGCTCGCGGATCACCGCCTCGAAGCCCAGCCGGTTCAGGCCCGAGACGGCCAGCAGGATGGCGTCGAACTCGCCCTCGGCCAGTTTGCGCAGCCGGGTGTCGACATTGCCGCGCAGCATTTCGATCCGCAGATCGGGTCGCAGGGCCAGGGCCTGGGCCTGACGCCGCAGCGAGGCGGTGCCCAGCCGCGCGCCCACCGGCAGTTCGCCGAAGCTGGCGAAGGCCTCGCTGACGAAGGCGTCGCGGGCGTCCTCGCGCGGCGGGATGGCGGCGATGCACAGCCCCTCGGGCTGGTCGGCCGGCACGTCCTTCATCGAATGCACCGCCACGTCGACGCGGCCGTCCAGCAGGGCCTCCTCGATCTCCTTGGTGAACAGGGCCTTGCCGCCGATCTCCATCAGCCGGCGGTCCTGCACCCGGTCGCCGGTGGTGACGATCTCGACCAGGGGCACGGCCTCGGCGATCTCGGCCTCGGCCACGCCGAGGGCCCGGCCGATGGCGCGCTGCATCATGCCCGACTGGGTCAGGGCCAGTTTCGAGCGGCGCGTGCCGATGCGGACGAGAGGAGCCATGAGACAGCCGTTGCGCCGGGGGGTCGGGGTCGTTACCTCGACCCGATGGACAGGCCCGCCGACTATAGCAGCGAGGGACGCCGGGCAACCGGGCCCCTGACCCGGCCGGGCCCCCTGACCGTGCTGGGCCTCGAGACCAGTTGCGACGAGACCGCCGCCTCGGTGGTGCGCCTGACGCCGGACGGCGTGGCGACCGTCCTGTCCTCGGTGGTGCACAGCCAGATCGACGACCATGCGGCCTATGGCGGGGTCGTGCCCGAGATCGCGGCGCGCAGCCATGTCGAGATGATCGCCGGCGTCACGGCGCGGGCCATGGCCGAGGCGGGCCTCGGCTACGACGGCCTCGACGGCGTCGCGGCCACGGCGGGGCCGGGACTGGTCGGCGGCGTCATGGTCGGCCTGAGCTTCGGCAAGGCCGTGGCCCTGGCGCGGGACCTGCCGCTGATCGCCGTCAACCATCTGGAGGGCCACGCCGTCTCGGCCCGGCTGGGCCGGCCGGTCGACTATCCCTTCCTGCTGCTGCTGGTCTCGGGCGGCCATTGCCAGTTGCTGGAGGTGCGCGGGGTCGGCGACATGACGCGGCTGGGGACCACCATCGACGACGCCGCCGGCGAGGCCTTCGACAAGATCGCCAAGGCCCTCGGCCTCGGCTACCCCGGCGGCCCCGCGCTGGAGAAGCTGGCCGAGACCGGCGACGGCGCCCGCTTCGACCTGCCGCGCGCCTTGCTGGGGCGCAAGGACTGCGACTTCTCCTTCTCCGGCCTCAAGACCGCCGCCTCGCGCCTCGCCCACGCCTGCGAGACCGACCAGGATCGCGCCGACCTCGCCGACGCGGTGCAGACCGCCATCGCCCGCCAGCTCGGCGACCGCGCCGACCGCGCCCTCAAGGCCTGGACCGGCGACCACCGGCTGTTCGTGGTCGCCGGCGGCGTGGCGGCCAATCGCACGGTGCGCGCCACGCTCGAAGCCGTGGCGACGAGGAACGGATTCGCCTTCCTCGCCCCGCCCATGGCCTGGTGCACCGACAATGCGGCGATGATCGCCCTGGCGGGAGCGGAACGGCTGCGGAAGGGTTGGGTCTCGGACATCGACGCCATCGCCCGCCCGCGCTGGCCGCTGGACGAGGCCAGCGCCCTGTCGGCCCCGATCCATCCGGCCAGCCGCAAGGGCGCCAAATCATAGGAGCGAGCATGGAATTCCGCACGGCGGGGGTGATCGGCGCGGGCGCCTGGGGCACGGCCCTGGCCCAGGTGGCCGGCTGGGCGGGCCTCGACGTCCTGCTGCAGGCGCGCGAGCCCGAGGTGGTCGACAGCATCCGCGCCCGCCGCATCAACGAGGCCTTCCTGCCGGAGGTGGTCCTCGACAGCCGCGTCTCGGTCACCGCCGACCTAGCCGACCTCGCCTCGTGCGACCTGATCCTCGCCGTGCCCCCGGCCCAGCACATGCGCTCGACCCTGACGGCCTTCGCCCCCTTCCACCGCCCCGGCGTGCCCGTCATCCTCTGCTCCAAGGGCATCGAGCGGGGCTCGCTGAAGCTGATGACCGAGGTGCTGGCCGAGACCATCCCCGCCGCCCCGGCCGCCGTCCTGTCGGGCCCCAGCTTCGCCGCCGAGGTGGCCCGCGGCCTGCCCAGCGCCGTCACCCTGGCCTGCGCCGACACGGCGCTGGGCGAGGCCCTGATGGAGACCCTGTCGGCCCCCGCCTTCCGCCCCTATCTCGCCAGCGACCTGATCGGCGCCGAGGTCGGCGGGGCGATCAAGAACGTTCTCGCCATCGCCTGCGGCATCAGCGAGGGCCGCGGTCTGGGCCGCAGCGCCCACGCCGCCCTGATCACCCGCGGCTTCGCCGAACTGACCCGGATGGGCGTCGCCCTCGGCGGCGAGGCGGCGACCGTGGCCGGCCTGTGCGGCCTCGGCGACCTGGTCCTGACCTGCTCCAGCCCGCAGTCGCGCAACATGAGCCTCGGCCTCGCCCTCGGTCAGGGCCAGTCGGTCGAACAGGCCCTCGCCGGCAAGCGCTCGGTGGCCGAGGGCTATGAATCGGCCCCCGCCGTGCGCGAACTGGCGCAGAAGATGGGCGTCGACATGCCCATCTCCCAGGCGGTGGCGGCCCTGCTGGCCGGCGAGACCACGGTCCAGGGCATGATCGACGCCCTGCTGTCGCGCCCGCTCAAGGCCGAGCGGCACTAGTGCCCGACCCCGCCCCGCCGCAGCCCGAGCGCAAGCGCGTCTGGGCCACCCCCCCGGGCGTCCCCCTGTGCCGCGAGGCCGACCTCCCCGACCCCGGCGCCCGCGGCTTCGTGCTGCAGATCGGCGAGGCCTTCTTCCACGGCTTCGTCGTGCGCAAGGACGGTCAGGTCGCCGGCCATGTCGACCGCTGCCCGCACCAGGGCTTTCCCCTCGCCCTCGAGCTGGACCGCTACCTGACCCCCGACGGCGAGCGCATCCTGTGCGGCTGGCACGGCGCCGTGTTCGAGCCCCTGACCGGCCTGTGCACCGGCGGCCCCTGCGCCGGCGCCCGGCTGACGCCCTGGCCGGTCACGGTGGTGGACGGGATGATCCGCACGGCGTGAGCGGCCCGTCGCGGAACGTCCGCTCTACCTGTTTCAACAGCTGCTCCAGCTCGCGGAACTCGCCGTCCCGCCGCTCGTCCATCGCCCGCAGCATGGCGTTCAGGATCGAGCCATAGGTCGCCTTCGGATCCTCCAGATCCATCACCAGCGCCATCTCCGGCCCCCGTCGCCGCCCCGGCTTCAGCCCCGCCGCCCGCCGCATCCGCCGCAGCGTCAGAAAGTCCGCCGCCCGTCCCTCGCGCGCCGCCGCCGTCTCCAGCGCCGTCAGCGCCGCCGCGCTGGCCTGCGGATCGTCGGGGTCCCAGTCGAAGGCCAGCCCCGCCCGTCCCGCCGAGGCCGCGCCCGCCCCGGCCGCCGCCGCCGTCGGCCCGCGCGGCCGGTACATCGCCTCCGCATGATCCATCTTGCGCATCCCCCTGTCCTGCGCCTGGGCCGAGATCGCCCCTTCGGAAACCCCGTGCTCGCCCGCCAGGGCCTCGATCGCCTCCCCGGCGACATAGCGGGCCAGCAGGTCGTCCCACCGCCGCGGCGTCATCCGCGCCCGGCCCTGATGGAAGACATGGTCCGGCGGCCAGCCGCCCTCCGGCCGCCGCCGATGATCGACCCAGCCCGGCGTCACCCCCCGCTTCAGCCCGCGTTTGCGCGCCTGCCAGTTCATCGTGCTGATCGACACCCCCAGCTCGACCGCCAGGTCCGCGCGCCGCTCTCCCGCCTTCTCCCGCTCGAAGGCCCGGTCCCATGTCGCGTCCGGATGTTTGCTCGGCTTGCCCATGTGCGGAGCTTAAGGCCGCCGCTTCCTAGGACAGGAAGATAGCCTCGAGAAAAGCTTATGTGGCTGATCGCGCAGGCGAATTTTTTGATAACCAGACTATAATTCCCCGGATTGTCAGCACAGCGTCACGCCCCCTCACCTCTCCATCGGCGAAGGCCGATGGGGAGGACAGATCGGCGCGCCAGCGCCGATCAGGAGGGGGCGGCGCCGGCGGTCAGGGAGTCTGGCGCGGACTCCGGCGCGAAGAGTCGGCGCGACCCCCCATCGGCCGGCGCCGCCCCCTCCGGGTCGCCGCTTCGCCGCGACCGTCCTCCCCATTCGCCTGCGCGAACGGGGAGGTGAGCACCCCCTGTGGACGCCCTGAACAAACCACGAACATCCCCCTTGCCCCCGCGCCCCCGGCGCCGCATCACACCTTCGGGTCGGCCATCAGTTTCCCGGAGTTCCCCCATGCCCCAGCCCCCCGCGCCCGACCCCGCCGCCCCCCTGATCGCCGCCCGCCTGCTGCAGTCCCTCGGCGGCCTCGACCTGACCAGCGCCGACGGCCGCGCCGGCATCCGCGCCCTGCTGTCCGAGATCGAGCGCCTCGCCCCCGGAGCCATCCTGCGCCAGGCCGCGACGATAGAGCTGGACCGGGTGGGGTGGCGGCGCGGCCCCGCGCGTCCCGACGACGGGCGCGGGCGTGGGTCGCGGACGCCGCAGGCCGCCGCGACCGGGACCCCGACGCCTGGACCGCATGGGGCGGCGTAATCCCGACCGCTACACGGCGGCGGACTGGCAGGAGGCGGGCCGCACGGTCGGCGCCATCCTCGCCAACCGCTGGCTGGTCTACATCGAACGCGAGCTGCGCCTTGTCATCCCCGCGACCCGAAGGGCGGCGCGTAGCAGTCAAAGCGGGGACGCATCGCCCGCGAGCGCGGGACGAGCTTCGTCCTGTGGGGGCGGAGCACGACCTGCCGGCGGATGAGCTGCCCGGGACGGGTGACCTTCTGGGTGCGGCCGCACGGGGCGAGCGGGGAAGGTGGCGATGACGTGAGGGGGCAAATCGACGTAGCTTAGGCGGGTACCTAGCTCTAAACTTCTCGTTCAGGGGAGATTCGGGATGTGGCGCTGGGACCAAGGGCGGATAGAGTATTTCCAGTTCGACGAGATCCGGAAACTCGCCAAGTATGCTGTCGCCCACGATTTGGCCGAAGTAAGCAACTCCGAACTCTCAGCCGCCACCGGCTTGCCGTTCCTCCCTAAGACCGACGCCTATCCTCCTTGGAGAAACTACTCGCGCGTCTTCCGTGCGGCGATGCTCGTGGCGCAGATCGAGGGACGCGCAGTTCCGACGAAGGTGGCGCGCCTGCTGAGCGTCGATGGCCAGATTACCTCGGATGAATACTTTCACTTTCTGGCGGAAGTCATAAGCGATCCAGCCCCCGCGTTCAGAGAGTGGACCGCGTCCGCTCAACCGCGGTTTCCACTGCTTTTCACGCTCAAGTTCCTTCTCGCCAAGGCGGTGCTGGGCGCAGAGGCAACACCGTATTCGACCATCGTTGGAGCATATGCTCACAGCGGTTTCGTCGGGGATGAGGATCAAACCGCCTTTCTTGACGCAGCTAGCACCGATTGGCCTCCGGTCGAAGATCGGCAAGCTCGGGAAAGCATCCAGATCATAAGTCAGATTTCCTATCTCAGCGCATCGTCACGGGACGTATCCGTCTCCTTGGACGCGTCGGATGCCTTGGAAATATTTGAGAGCCTCGACCCGGTCCGGGGGGACCAGGCGGCAGACCGTGAGGCAGAAATCCTACGCTTGGGAGATTTGTACGAGGGGGCCGTCGCGGGCCTTGAACTCGACTACTCAAAGACGGTGCTGGACCAGACCGTCGAAGCCGGCTTTGCAGAAGGAAATCGCGTTGAGCGGACCCACGTCGTCCTAGAGCGGAATCAGGCCGTCCGGCAGGCCTATTTCTCTAGCAATCCGACGTGTTCGTGTGACATGTGCGGGCGCGACACCTCTAAGGAATATCCTTGGCTCGACCGCGTCCTTGACATTCATCACGTGTTGCCGCTTTGTTCTGGCACTCGATCGACGAAGGATGGGACGGTTCTGACCGATCTCGTTGCTCTTTGTCCGACGTGTCACAGGGCTGTCCACCGATATTACGCGACCTGGCTGAAGGCGAAAAAGATGAAAGATTTCGCTGACGCCAAGGAGGCCCGGTTGGTCTACGAGGAAGCCAAGAGCAGCCGGAATGCGCTGTGATGTCAGCGGTACCGGTCCAATCAATGTCACCGACAATCGATCTTCGAACGCAGCAGCAGTTGATCGCGAAGGTGCTGGAAGCGGGCGGCGATCTCTCGCTGGCGCTGGACGAACTCAGTTCAACGTACGATGACCTCGTTTACGTGACCTCTCATGCAAAGGCGTGGGCCGGGGAACGCGCAAAGAAGCTGTCTGACTTTGAGCCGAAACTCTCAGGCGTCAAAGTCGTGAGTTTCTTCACTGGATGCGGCGGGATGGACCTCGGGTTCGAGGCGGTTGGCTTTGAACAGGTCGCCGCCTTTGAATACAATGAGATATTCTGCCGAACACTGAGGAAAAACCGGCCCGCTTGGAAGGTGTTCGGACCTCCGTTTGGATCAGGAGACGTTTCCAAATTTGACGACGTTTGCAGCTCGCTTGATGGACTCATAGACGAACCTTTCGATGGTGTGTTCATAGGAGGGCCGCCGTGCCAGCCGTTCTCGATCGCTGCGAACCAACGTTTCGCGCGGTCTGGAGAGAACTTCAAACGCATTGGGTTTGCTCACGAGAAGAATGGCAACCTGCTATTCGACTACGTGCAGTTGATCATCCGCTTCAAGCCGAGCGTCTTTGTGGTTGAGAACGTCCCCGGTCTTCGAGACTTGGACGGCGGCGAACAATTGTCCGCAGCGATTAGCCTACTCAAGGAGCACGGCTATGCAGTTAATGAGCCAATGGTGCTCGACGCGGCAGATTACGGAGTTCCTCAGTTTCGTCAGCGCATGTTTGTAGTTGGCGCACGAGTGCCTGGAATATTTCGCAAGCCAGTTGTCAAAAAGCGGGTCGGTTGTGGAAGTGTTCTGAAAGATCTCCCCGCTGGATTGCCCAACCACGAAACAAGATCGCATAAGGCCGGGTCAATCGAACGATACATGCGTCTTGAGTACGGCCAACGCGATCAACTTGGGCGGGTCGATCGCCTGGATCCCAGCCTTCCATCGAAAACCGTCATTGCTGGGGGAACCAACGGTGGGGGACGTTCCCATCTCCACCCGGAAATTCCGCGCACACTCAGCGTCCGGGAGTGCGCACGGCTGCAAACATTCCCTGACGAGTACGTTTTCTTGGGTCCTACGGCGCGGCAATTCACCCAGGTAGGCAACGCGGTGCCGCCGGTGCTCGCAGCGGCGCTGGCGACCTCTATCGCTGACGCGTATTTCGCCGCGAACCAAACGTCATAGACGGACCGTCAATCGGTTGGGTTATTTGCCGCTCTGACGGAAGGGCGACCTTTAGGCACCTTATCCACTCAGACGAGCCCCCTAATTCGCCTCGTCCCAATTCCCCGCGCCCTCGCCTCCACCACCAGCGGCACGCTCAGCGCCACGGCCGGTTCCGCCGCCCCCTCCATGACCCGTTTGATCACCGGGATGGCGCGCTCGGCCTCGGCTTCCGGGCGCTCGAGGACCCGTTCGTCGTGGATCTGCAGCCGTCCAGCGGTTCGCAGTCCGGCTGCTTCAGGTCGGAGCGGCCAACGGATCGACGCCACATTCGTACCGGTCGCAGTATCGCCGATGAAGCTCGTCCATCGCCGCCTGCTCGTCGGGAGTCGGATCGGGGCAGGCGGCGTCAAATTCCTCTTCTGACGGCCAGTCCACAGGCTCGCCGGCGCGGATGCGGCGCAGGCCGTCCTCGCCGAACAGGCGCGCGATCTGAAGGGCCGACGTCTCCTTCTGGCGCGCTTCGTCACGCGGGAACAGTTCATCAAGCCAGGCGCCCACGACCTCGCGCCGGTCATGGTCCAGCCCGCCCATCAAGTCGTCGCGGTAGGGCGGCGGCGCCAATCCGCGCTCCAGCATCTCGTCGATCATCTCGCGAGCCAGCGCCAGCGCGGCGGGGGCCGGTTCAGGACCCGTCCAGCCACCGAAAGGCGCATCGTCTTCGCCCCACCGGAAGCGCACCGTTGTCCGGATGGAACTCGGGGCGACCACCCCGTCCACTCGGGAGGCCTTGACCTCGGCGCTGGCGACCATGACCCTTGCGGCGGCGCCGAAGCCAAGGCCGGCTGGAACCTCCTCCAGGACTTCGCAAAGAAAAGGGTGTCCGTCCTCCTCGATCGGGCAGGACAGCAGGACCCGACCGCTCTCGCCCAGAAACGATGCGAAGTCGGGATAGAGTCTCTCCGCAAGGTCCGGCTGGACAGGGCGGGACCATTGGGCCGGGAGGCTATCCTGCCCGGCCGCCGCCCCGCCGATCGCGGTCAACCCCGCGGCCAAGGCCAAGATCTTCGCTGATCGCTTCATGGCACCCTCCGTGGACAGCATCCGAACACGCCGCCCGGCGCGTGTCCACGGTGACGCTGGCCCTCAATGCGCCTCGTCCCAGTTCCCCGCCGCCCTCGCCTCCACCACCAGCGGCACGCTCAGCGCCACGGCCGGTTCCGCCGCCCCCTCCATCACGCGCTTGATCACCGGGATGGCGCGGTCGGCCTCGGCTTCGGGGGCCTCGAAGACCAGTTCGTCGTGGACCTGCAGCAGCATGCGCGTCGACAGGCCGGCGGCCGCCAGCGCCCCCGGCATCCGCACCATGGCGCGGCGGATGATGTCGGCGGCGGTGCCCTGGATGGGGGCGTTGATGGCGGCGCGTTCGCCGAACTGGCGCTCGGCCCCCGATTTGGAATGGATGGCCGGGATGTGGATCTTGCGGCCGAACACGGTCGAGACGAAGCCGCGCTCGCGCACCTCGAGCCTGGTCGCGTCCATGTAGGCGCGGATGCCGGGGAAGCGCTCGAAATAGGTCTTGATGTAGGCCCCGGCCTCGCCCTGGTCGATGTTCAGCTGGGCGGCCAGGCCGAAGGCGCTGATGCCGTAGACGATGCCGAAATTGATCGCCTTGGCGCGGCGGCGGGTCTCGGGGTCCATCTGGTCGACGGGGACGCCGAACATCTCGCTGGCCGTGGCGGTGTGGATGTCGACGCCGGCGGCGAAGGCGCGCTTCAGCTCGGGGATGTCGCCGATGTGGGCCAGCAGGCGCAGCTCGATCTGGCTGTAGTCGGCGCTGATCAGCACATGGCCGGGGGCGGCGATGAAGGCCTGGCGGATCTGGCGGCCGGTCTCGGTGCGGATCGGGATGTTCTGCAGATTGGGGTCGCTGGAGGCGAGGCGGCCGGTGGTGGCGGCGGCCAGCTGATAGCTGGTGTGGACGCGGTCGGTGGTCTTGTCGGCGGCCTCGATCAGGGCGTCGGTATAGGTGCCCTTGAGCTTGCTGAGCTGGCGCCATTCCAGCAGCAGGCGCGGCAGGTCGTGGGTCAGGGCCAGTTCCTCCAGCACGCTGGCCTCGGTGCCCCACTGGCCGGAGGCGGTCTTGCGGCCGCCGGGCAGGGCCATGTCGCCGAACAGGATGTCGCCGATCTGGCGCGGGCTGCCGACGTTGAACGGGCGGCCGGCGAGGGCGTGGGCCTGTTGCTCCAGCTCGGCCATGCGCATGCCGAACTCGCTGGACAGGCGCTTGAGCCGGTCGGGGTCGACGCGGATGCCGGCCCGCTCCATGTCGGCGAGCACGGTGGGCAGGGGGCGCTCCAGGGTCTCGTAGACGGTGGTCAGTTTGGCTTCCGCCAGCCGCGGCTTGAGGATGCGCCACAGCCGCAGGGTGACGTCGGCGTCCTCGGCGGCGTAGCAGGTGGCCGGTTTCAGCTCGACGTGTTTGAACGACTTCTGGGATTTGCCCGTGCCCGCCACGGTCTTGAACGGGATCGGCTCATGCCCCAGATGCAGTCGCGCCAGCTCGTCCATGCCGTGCCCGTGCAGCCCGCCTTCCAGCACGTAAGAGATCAGCATGGTGTCGTCGATCGGGGCGACGCGGATGCCGCGCTGGGCCATGACGGCGATATCGTACTTGCCGTTCTGGGTGACCTTGAGAACCGCCGGATTCTCCAGCAGCACTTTTAAACGCATGAGCGCCTCGGCCTTGACCACCTGGGTGATCGGCTCCCGCGCCTCCCCCTCCCCGCCGAAGTCGAGCCCGCCGGCGTTCGCCGCCGGCTCGTGCTCATGCGTCAGCGGGACGTAGCAGGCGTCGTTCGGCCCGATGGCCAGCGACACGCCACAAAGCCCCGCGTGGGTGGCGCTCAGGGCGTCCGTCTCGGTGTCGAAGCCGACCACCCCGCCCTCGGTCGCCCGGGCGATCCAGGCGTCGAGCTCGTCGAGGGTCTGGATGCAGCGATAGGCGTCGAGGTCGAAGGTCTGGACCTGTTCCGGGCCGGTCGGGACCTGGCCGTAGCGCGGCGTGGCCACCGGGGCGACGGGCGGTTTGGCGCGGGCGACGAAGGCGGTGCCGTCCTTCGCCGGGGCCTTGCCGTCGCCGACGCGGCTGCGCAGCGAGCGGAACTCCATCCGGTCGAGGAATTCGCCCAGCACCTCGGGATCGGGGTGGCGGACCACGAAGTCGTCGATCGGCTCGGGCGCCGGGGCGTCGCAGCTCAGCCGCACCAGCTCGCGGCTGAGCAGGATCTGGTCGCGGAAATTGATCAGGGTCTCGCGGCGCTTGGGCTGTTTGATCTCGCCGGCGCGTTCGAGGAGGGTGTCGAGGTCGCCGTATTCGTCGAGCAGCTGGGCGGCGGTCTTGGGGCCGATGCCGGGGGCGCCGGGGACGTTGTCGACGCTGTCGCCGATCAGGGCCTGGAGGTCGACCATCTTCTCGGGCAGGACGCCGAACTTCTCCATCACCGCGTCCTCGGCCAGCCGCCGGTCCTTCATCGGATCCCACATGACCACGCCGCCGCCGATCAGCTGCATCAGGTCCTTGTCGGAGGAGACGATGACCGCCTCGCCGCCGGCGTCGCGCGCCTTGCAGGCGTAGGTGGCGATCAGGTCATCGGCCTCGTAACCGGGCAGCTCCAGGCAGGCGACGCCGAAGGCCGCCGTGGCCTCGCGCACCAGCGGGAACTGGGGGATCAGGTCCTCGGGCGGGGCCGAGCGATTGGCCTTGTACTGGTCGTACAGGTCGTTGCGGAAGGTCTTCTCCGAATGGTCGAAGATGGCCACCAGATGGGTCGGCCCGTCGGCGCCCTTCATGTCCTGCAGCAGCTTCCACAGCATGTTGCAGTAGCCCTGGATCGCGCCGACCGGCAGGCCGTCGGACTTGCGGGTCAGGGGCGGCAGGGCGTGATAGGCGCGGAAGATATAGGCCGAGGCGTCGATCATCCACAGGCGGATGGCGGGGCCGTCCTGGGTAAGGGGGCGGTCGGTCTGTTCGGGCGCGGCGTCGGTCATCGGCGGAACATAGGGGGGCGCGGCCCCGCCGTCACCGCCTCTACTGCGCGCGCAGGCCGGTGATGGTGCGGTTGGGTGCGATGTCCTCGGCCGAGGTGATCAGGTGCACGAGGGCGGGGCGGCCCCCATCCCCCCTGGCGGCCTCGCGGGCGGCGTCGAGGGCGGCGGGGAAGTCGGCCGTCGTTTCGCAGCGGACCCCGAAGGCGCCGAAGGCCTCGGCGTATTTGACGAAGTCGGGGTTCTTCAGGTCGGTGGCGATGGTCCGCCGCGCGCCGGGATAGTGGGTCTCCTGGTGCATGCGGATGGTGCCGTAGGTTCCGTTGTCGACCACGACAACCACGACGTTGATCCCGTACTGGACCGCCGTGGCGATCTCCTGTCCGGTCATCAGATAGTCGCCGTCGCCGGCGATGCAGATCACCTCGCGGTCGGGGTGGACGCTCTTGGCCGCGATGGCGGCGGGATAGCCGTAGCCCATGGCCCCCGAGGTCGGCGCCAGCTGGGTTCGGCAGGCGCGGTGGCGGTAGAAGCGGTGCAGCCAGGCGGCGAAATTGCCGGCGCCGTTGGTGACGATGGCGGTCGGCGGCAGGCTGTCGTGCAGGTGGGCCATGCATTCCGACATGTTCACCGCTCCGGTCACCGGCACGGGGGTCGAGAAGGCCTGATAGTCGGCGTGGGCGGCGGTCGCCTCGTCATGCCAGTTGCGGCCCGGGTCGATGGCGGACAGGGCGTGAGCGGCCGGCGAATTGTCGGCCACAGCGCTCATCAGCGGGGTCCAGACGCGGCCCAGCTCCTCGGCGCCGGGATGAATGTGGATCAGGGTCTCGGCCGTGCGGGCGCGGTCGAACAGGGTGTAGCCCTGGGTCGGATTCTCGCCGAGGCGGGCGCCGATGGCGAGGATCAGGTCGGCCGCCTTCGCCCGCGCCGTCAGCTTCGGATTGCAGCCCAGACCAAGGTCGCCAGCGTAGTTGGGGCGGGCGTTGGACAGGATGTCCTTGCGCCGGAAGGACAGGCTGACCGGCAGGCCGATGCGCTCGGCCCAGTCGCCGATGGCGGCGGCCGCCTCGTCCGTCCAGCCCGAACCGCCCAGCACCAGCAGCGGGCGCTCGGCCTTCGCCAGCCGGTCGCGCACGGCCGCGACGAACGCCGGGTCGAGCGCGGCCCTCGCCGGCGTCACCGGGCGGACCGGGGCCGGTCCGCCGTCCTCGTGCAGGATGTCCTCGGGCAGGGCGATGACCACCGGCCCCATCCGCCCCTGCAGGGCGGTGGCGAAGGCGCGCTCGACCACCTCGACCGTGCGTTCCGGGCTTTCTATCTCGGTCGCCCATTTGGCAAGGCCGCCGAACACCTCGCGATAGTCGACCTCCTGAAACGCGCCGCGGCCGCGGTCGGTCAGGGCGATCTGGCCGACGAACAGGATCATCGGGGTGGAGTCCTGATGCGCCGTATGCACCCCGATCGAGGCGTGGGTCGCGCCCGGCCCGCGGGTGACCATGCAGACGCCGGGCTTGCCGGTCAGCTTGCCATAGGCCTCGGCCATGTTGGCGGCCCCGGCCTCGTGGCGGCAGGCGACCACCTCAATCCGGTCGCGCACGTCGGCGAGGGCGTCGAGAACGGCCAGATAGCTCTCGCCCGGCACGCAGAAGACGCGGTCGATACCGTTCATGACGAGGGTTTCGACGAGGCGGCGGGCGGCGGTGTCGGCGGGCTGGCTCATCCCGCCGGATTAGCAGACGGACCCGGCATTTGACCATGCAACCCGCGGCGACGGTTCGCGTTTACGGTCAAGGTTCACACACCAAAGGGGATTCCCATGAAAAAGATCATCGCTCTGACCATCGTCGCCGCCGCCCTCGCCGTCTCGGCCTGCAACACCATCTCGGGCGCCGGACGCGACGTCTCGGCCGCCGGTTCGGCCGTCACGGACACCGCCGAAGAAGTCAAGAACTAGGCTTCACCGCCTGACGACAGGAGCCCGCCGGTTCGCCGGCGGGCTTTTTCGTGCGCGCTCAGTAGCGGACGCCGGTCAGGTACAGGCCGTCCGACGGCGCCACCGGACCGCAGGCGGCGCGATCCTTCGCCTCCAGCACCCGCGCCACGTCCCCGACCGCCCAGCGGCCCAGCCCGACCTCGGCCAGGGTCCCGGCCATCGACCGCACCTGCCGGTGCAGGAAGCTGCGCGCCTCGAACACCAGATGCACCTCCTCGCCGACGCGCTCCACCCGCGCCACGTCCAGCGTCTTCAGCGGCGATTTCGACTGGCAGTGGATGTCGCGGAAGGTGGTGAAGTCGTGCAGCCCGACCAGCGCCTGGGCCGCTTCGTGCATGGCGGCGGCGTCCAGCGGCTTGCGCACATGCCAGACCCGACCCCGGTCCAGCGCCGGCCGCCCCGGCCGGTTGAGAATGCGGTACAGATAGCGCCGGCCGGTCGCCGAGAAGCGGGCGTGCCAGTCGGGCTCCGCCTCGACGCAGTCCAGCACCGACACCGCCTCGCGCACCATGTGGGCGTTCAGGGCGTTCATCACCGTCGCGGCCGGCCAGGCCTTGTCCAGATCGACGCCGATCACCTGACCGGTGGCGTGGACTCCGGTATCGGTGCGGCCGGCGGCGGCGATGCGCACCGCCTCGCCGCAGAAGGCGGTGATGGCGGTCTCGACCGCGCCCTGCACCGTCGGCTGGTCGGTCTGGGCCTGAAAGCCGTTATAGCCCGAGCCGTCGTATTCCAGCGTGAGGCGGTAGCGGGGCACTAGCCGAGCACCGTACCCGGGGGAACCGGGAAGCCGCGCAGCATCTCCTCGGCCGCTTGCGCCGCCTTGCCCGGGCGCTGCACCGTCAGCAGCCGCACCACGCCCTCGCCGCAGGCCACGCGCAGGCCGCCGTCGAGCACCTCGCCCGGCGCGCCCTCGCCGGGACCGGAGACGCGCGACATCAGCGCCTTGATCCGCACCGGCCCCTCGGGGCCCGGCGCCTCGAACCAGGCCCCGGGAAAGGGCGACAGGCCGCGGATGTGGCAGTCGATCTCGCGCGCCGGGCGGGTCCAGTCGATGCGCGCCTCGGCCGGGGTGATCTTGCGGGCGTAGGTCGGTTCGCCGACCTGGGGCGCGCCCTCGACCCCGCCACGCTCGATCGCCGCCAGGGCCCGCGGCCACAGGCTGGCGCCGGTGTGCGACATGCGGTCGGACAGGCTGGCGGCGGTGTCGTCGGGGCGGATGTCCAGCACTTCCGACAGCAGGATCGGCCCCTCGTCGAGCCCCTCGGACATGCGCATGATCTGGACGCCGGTCTGGCGGTCGCCGGCCATGATGGCCCGCTGGATCGGCGCCGCCCCGCGCCAGCGCGGCAGCAGCGAGCCGTGCAGGTTGAAACAGCCGAGGCGCGGCGCCTCGAGCACCTCCGCCTTGAGGATCTGGCCGTAGGCGACGACGCAGGCGGCGTCGACGTCGAGGCTGCGGAAGATGTCGATGGCCTCGGCCGACTTCATCGACTCCGGCGTGAACACCGGCAGGCCCATGGTCTCGGCGAAAGCGTGCACCGGCGAGGGCGTCAGTTTCTGGCCGCGTCCGCGCGGCTTGGGCGGCTGCGAATAGACAGCGACGATCTCGTGCCCGCTGGCGATCAGCTCGGCCAGTGAGGGCACGGCGAAGTCGGGAGTTCCCATGAAGGCGAGGCGCATGAGGGGCGATGTGCCCTATGCGCGGGACGGGGACAAGGCGAGGGGCTGGAGCGGGCGCAGGCCCGCAGCCGAATTCGTGCGAGCCTGACCGGGAACCGTGTAAGATGGCGAGCCCGCTCCCGGCCTGGAGGTCGCATGCCCGACCACGACCCGCCCGACACGGATGTTGAAGGCGAGGCCGACGTCGAGGATCTGGCCATCCTGGATATCGAGGCTTCGGTCGATGAGGTCATGTCTGTCGTCCACTGGGCCGAGGACCATGCCGGAGGCGAAACAGGGGCGCCGGAGAGGGTCTCGACAATCCAGCCGGGACTCGTTCCCGCCGCGACCTCAATCGATTGATTCGGGTGACACGCCCCCGGTCCGGCGTCGCGCCAAACCTATTGCCAGCGCGTCTTGACGCCGCCGCCCTCGTCCCATTCGCCGCCGGCGTCGAAGGCGTCGTCGAAGTCGAGCAGGCGATCCAGCAGAATGCCGGCCACGACGCCCACGGCGGCGACGCCGATCAGGGTGGCGAGACTGGCCACGCCGATCTTTTCGTTGCGGGTCAGGCGACGACGCCCCGAAGGGTCGATGATACGGTCGCGATTGCGCTTGAGACGGGCCATCAGGCGGCCATCCTCGCGGCCTTCTTGACCTTGGCCACGGCCCTGTCGCGGCGCAGGCGCGACAGGTGGTCGATGAACAGCACGCCGTTCAGGTGGTCCATCTCGTGCTGGATGCAGACGGCGTACAGGCCCTCGCACTCTTCCTCGACCGTCTCGCCCGTGTAGTTGAGATAGCGGATTCGGGCCCGGGCCGGACGCTCGACGGCGTCGTAATAGTCGGGGATCG
>JAXHTU010000057.1:0-19288 GCA_034189955.1 Pseudomonadota bacterium
GCCGGCTAACCCCGCAACCCTCTCAGCATCAATTCGTGCCGGAACGCCGCCACATCCGCCAGAGCCAGGTCCAGGGCGTCGCGCACCCGGTCAAGCATCGGGGGCGCCTCGGTCTTGTCGGCCGCCTCCGCCCGCTGACACGCCTCGGCCAGCGCTTCCGCGCCGATCCCCGCCGCCGCGCCGCGGATGGTGTGGACCCCGTCGCGCCAGCCGTCCTCGCGCACGTCCAGCATCGGCGACCACATCGCCGCCTGCTGCACGAACAGGCCCAGCACCTCCTCGCTGATGGCGTCGTCGCCGGCGGTCATCCGTTCCAGGACCGTAAAGTCGACCGCCCCCGACAGATCCCGTCTCGCCATCGCCGTCCGCTCCCGATTCCGGCGCAGCCTAGCGCGCCTCCGCGGGCCGTGAAATGGACGCTTGCGCCGGAGGGGCCGAGCCAGTATCAGGAGCGCCCTTCGCCGGTCGGCCTCGCCGCCTTCGAAGCCGCGCATCCTCACGGACGCGCCGACGCATGGTTCGGGTGATTAGCTCAGTTGGTAGAGCAGCTGACTCTTAATCAGCGGGTCCACGGTTCGAGCCCGTGATCACCCACCATCGTCCTTCCCGCTTCTAACGAAACGCCGTCCCCGGCCGCACCCCCAGCCGCCTGAACAGCATGGCCGCCGGGCAGAAGCGGGTGATCGAGGCCTGCATCAGGTTCAGACCGACGAAGACGGTCAGCCAGACCCAGGCCGGATCGACCCAGCGGGTCAGGGCCACGCTGACCAGCACCATGACTCCGGCGAACAACATGACGGCGCGGTCGAGGCTCATGCCCTGGGCTCCTTACGGGGTGTGGATGTGGGGGTGCGGCGCAGCTTGTGGGCGCCGATCAGCTCGAGGGCCAGCTTCTCGTAGAGCGGCTCGGCCTGCCCCTTGCGGACCTTGTGCAGAAAATAGCCCTCGAAGGCGACCTTGGCCGTGTGGACCCAGCGGCCGCTGGCGGACCAGTTGATATTGCGCGGCGGGATCTGCGGCTGGGCCATGAAGGCCACGCCGCCGTCGCCGAAATCGGCCAGGCAGATGGCGTTCCAGCTGGCCTCGTTGGTCGGGGGCTCGCCATCGAGGATCTGCTTCAGATTGGCCGCGATGGCCGTGACCATGCTCTCGATCATGAAGCCGGTCTTGGGCACGCCGACCGGCACCGGCGTCGGGCCGGTCGGCGGAATGGCGATGCAGACGCCCAGGGCGAAGATTTCGGGCCAGGCCGGATTGCGCTGGTGGTTGTCGACGAGGATGAAGCCGCGCGGATTGGTCAGTCCCTCGATCCCACGCACGGCCTCGACCCCGCGGAACGCCGGCAGCATCATTGAATAAGCGAAGGGCAGGTCGTGGTTGGCCTTGATCGCCCCGTCCTCGCCGATCTCCTCGACATGCATCATCCCGGCGTCGACGCTCTTCACCTTCGCATTGGTGATCCATTTGATGTGCCGCTGGCGCATCTCGCTTTCCAGCAGCCCCTTGGTGTCGCCGACCCCGTCGAGGCCGAGGTGGCCGATGTAGGGCTCGGAGGTGACGAAGGTCATCGGCACGCGGTCGCGCAGCCTGCGACGACGCAGCTCGGTGTCGAGGATCATGGCGAACTCATAGGCCGGTCCGAAGCACGAGGCGCCCTGGACGGCGCCAACCACGATCGGGCCCGGATTCTCGACGAACCGGTCGAAGGCCTCGGCCGCGTCCACCGCGTGATCGACATGGCAGATCGAGACCGTATGGCCGTCAGGGCCGAGGCCTGGAATCTCGTCGAAGGCCAGTTCGGGGCCCGTCGCGATGACGAGGTAGTCGTACTGCAGGGCCCGGCCGTCGGCCAGGTCGATGCCCTTTTCGGCCGGCCGGATGCCGCTGGCGGCGACGTTGATGAACTCGACGCCCTTGCGCTTCATCACCTCCGGCAGGCTGACCTCGATGGCCTCGCGCTTGCGCCAGTGCACCGCAACCCAAGGATTGGACGGGGTGAAGTGGAAGGTGTCGCCCTTCGACACCACGACGATGCGCGCCCGGTCGCCAAGGGTGTCGCGGATCTCATAGGCCGCGATGGCGCCGCCAAGGCCTGCGCCGAGGATGACGATGGTGGGCCGGTCCATGGGCGGTTCCTTCCGAACGGTTGCCTCGACTTGACCCTGCGCCGCCCTCGCCCCGGCGCCTTGATCCGCATCAAGGCCCGCGAGCGACGCCGGGAGGACAAGTCCTCAGGCTTGCAATCATATTAGTCGCATATAATATTAGCGCAAGCTTACATAGGACGCCCCGATGAAGACGCGCACGGCCCTGTTCGCCGCCCTCGCCGTCGCTGCCTTTCTGGCCGGCGGCCTGTCCGCCTGCGGCGACGGCCAGCCGGAGGTCGTAGCGACCGCGCCCGCGCGGGGCGAGCGCCTGACCGTCGCCGAAGCCCTGATCGATGCGGTCAAGCCGGCTTCGGCCGTGGTCGCCTCGCGCGATCTCGGCGAGGCCCGGGCCCGCATTCCCGGCACGCTGACGCAACTGAACGTGCGCGAAGGCGACACCGTCCGTCAGGGGCAGGTCATCGGCGTGGTCGTGGACGACCGGCTCGGTCTCGAGACCGCGGCCTATGGCGCCCAGGTCGCGGCGGCCGAGGCCGAGGCCGCCCGCGCCCGGGCCGACCTGTCGCGGATCCAGACCCTGTTCGACAAGGGCATCTACGCCCAGGCCCGTCTCGACCAGTCCCTCGCCGCCTCCCGCGCCGCCGACGCCCAGGTCCGGGCGGCGCGCGCCGTGCGCTCGGCCAGCGCCGAAACCGGGGCCCAAGGCCGGATACTGGCCCCCGCCTCCGGCCGCGTGCTCGCCGCCGATGTGCCCGCCGGCTCCGTGGTCAGCGCCGGCCAGTCGGTCGCGACCATCACCGCCGGACCGCTGATCCTGCGCCTCGAACTGCCGGAGGCCCAAGGCCGAAACCTGCGCGTCGGCCAAAGCGTCGTGGTTTCGTCCGACGATCTGCCGGGCGTCAGCGCCGGAACCATCGCCCAGGTCTATCCGGCCGCGACCGCCGGCCAGACCACCGCGGACATCTCGGTCCCCGGCCTGAACAGCGATCGGGTCGGCCAGCGGGTCACCGTCCAGGTTCCCGTCGGCCAGCGGCGCGCGCTGGTCATTCCCCGCCGTGTCGTCTCAACCCGCTACGGCATCGACTTCGTGCGCACCGTCGATCGCGCCGGCCGCGTCAGCGAGGCGCCGGTCCAGCTGGGCGGCTCTGTCAGCGGGGACCGGGTCGAGGTGCTGTCGGGTCTGGCCGCCGGCGATGTCGTGCTGGCTCCGGAGCGCGCCCGATGAACCTCGGCCTGTCCGGACGGCTGACGAAAGCCACGCTCAATTCTCCCCTGACCCCGCTGATGCTGCTGGCGGCCATCGCCGTCGGCCTGATGGCGGTGCTGTCGATCCCCCGCGAGGAGGAGCCGCAGATCAGCGTGCCCATGGTCGACATCATGGTCGCCGCCCCGGGACTGAGCGCCTCTGACGCCACCGAGCTGGCGGCCAAGCCGCTGGAAGCCATCGTCCGCGGCATCGACGGCGTCGAACACGTCTACACCCAGGTGCAGGACGACCAGGTCATGGTCACCGCCCGCTTCCTCGTCGGCTCGGATCCCGACGACGCGGCGGTCCGGGTGCACGAGAAGGTGCGCGCCAACTACGACTCCATCCCGGTCGGGGTGTCGGAGCCGCGGATCGTCACCCGCGGCATCAACGACGTGCCCGCGGTGGTCCTGACCCTGACGCCGCGCGCCGAGGCCGCCGGGCGCTGGAGCGATCAGGCTCTCTACGATGTCGCCGCCCGCCTGCGCACCGAGATCGGCAAGGTCGAGGACGTCGGCCTGACCTTCATCGTCGGCGGCCGCCCGTCCGAGATCCGGGTCGAGCCCGATCCGGCCCGCATGGCCGCGCGCGGCGTGGCCCTGTCCTCGGTGCTGGAGACCGTCGCCCAGGCCAATCGCAGCTTCCCCGCCGGCGCCTTCCGCGATCAGGGCCAGGCCGTGACCCTGCGCTCGGGCGAGCGGCTGGCCACGCCCAACGACGCCTCCTTGCTGACCGTCCGTTCGCTGTCGGGCGAGCCCGTCTATCTGCGCGACGTGGCCACCGTGATTCAGGCCCCGCGCGAGGACCAGGCCCGCGCCGCCCACTACGCCCGCGCCGGCGACGGCTGGAGCCGGACCCCCGCCGTCAGCCTGGCCGTGGCCAAGCGTCAGGGCGCCAACGCCGTGGTCGTCTCCCATGGCGTGATGCAGCGGGTCGAGGCGCTGAAGGGCTCGCTGATCCCCGACGGCCTCGAGGTCGTGGTCACCCGCGACTACGGCGAGACGGCCAATGAGAAGGCCAACGAGCTGCTGATGCACCTCGGGCTCGCGACCATTTCCATCGTCATCCTGATCGGCTTCGCCATCGGCTGGCGAGAGGCCGGCGTGACGGCGGTGGTGATCCCCACGACCATCCTGCTGACCCTCTTCGCCTCCAATCTGATGGGCTACACCATCAACCGGGTCAGCCTGTTCGCCCTGATCTTCTCGATCGGCATCCTTGTCGACGACGCCATCGTGATGATCGAGAACATCGCCCGCCACTGGGCCATGAACGACGGCCGCAGCCACGCCCAGGCGACGGTCGAGGCCGTGGCCGAGGTCGGCAATCCGACCGTCGTCGCCACCCTGACCGTGGTCGCCGCCCTGCTGCCCATGCTGTTCGTTTCGGGCCTGATGGGCCCCTATATGGCGCCGATCCCGGTCAACGCCTCGGCCGCCATGGTCTTCTCCTTCTTCGTCGCCGTGGTCATCGCGCCGTGGCTGATGATCCGCTTCGCCCGCAAGTCCCTGTCCGGCGGCCATGGCCACGACGAGGACGGGGGCATGCTGGGCCGGCTCTACCGCAGGGTCGCCACGCCGGTGATCCGCTCGCGCCGCAGCGCCTGGACCTTCCTGATCGTCGTCGGCCTCGCCACCCTGCTGGCCATGTCGATGTTCGGCGTCCGCGCCGTGCCGGTGAAGCTGCTGCCGTTCGACAACAAGTCCGAGCTGCAGGTCGTGCTCGACATGCCCGAGGGAACCAGCCTCGAAACCACGGAACGCACCCTCGCCGGCGCCGCCGCCGTGGCGGGCGCCCTGCCCGAGGTGGAGTCGTTGGAGAGCTACGCCGGGACCGCCGCGCCGTTCAATTTCAACGGTCTGGTGCGCCACTACTTCCTGCGCGCGGGCGCCGAACAGGGCGACCTGGCGATCAAGCTGGCGCACAAGGAGCACCGCAAGCGCAGCAGCCACGCCATCGCCCTCGACCTGCGCCGCCGCCTCGCCGACCTGCCGCTGCCGGCGGGCGCTTCGGTCAAGGTGGTCGAGGCCCCGCCCGGACCGCCGGTGCTGGCCACCCTGCTGGCCGAGGTGTACGGCCTGGACGCCGCCACCCGCCGCGCCGTCGCCGCCGAACTCGAGACCCTGTTCCGGGCCGAGTCCTCGGTGGTCGACGTCGACAACAGCTACGGCGTCCGCCGCCCGGTCCTGCGCCTGATCCCCGACCGCGGAAAGATCGAGCGCTTCGGCCTGTCCGAGCGCGAGGTGCACGACTCCATCGCCGCCGTCATGGGCGGCCAGGTGCTCGGCTACGCCGCGCGCGACGACGAGCGCACCCCGGTCGAGATCGCCGTGCGCCTGCCCCAGTCGGCCCGGACGTGGAACGAGCAGATGGCCGTCATGCCGGTGGCCGTGACCACGATCGACGGCGGCCGCCGTCTGGTCGAACTGGGCGAGGTCGTCGAGGCCCGCCACGAACTGGCCAGCTGGCCCGTCTACCGCCGCGACGGCCGCGCCGCCGAAATGGTCACCGCCGAACTGGCCGGCCAGTTCGAGGCCCCGATCTACGGCATCCTCGCCATCGACGCGGCCATCAAGGCGCACGACTGGAAGGGGCTGCCGCGGCCCGTGGTCCGGCTCAACGGACAGCCGACCGACGAGACCGTCCCCACCGTGCTGTGGGACGGCGAATGGGAGATCACCTGGGTCACCTTCCGCGACATGGGAGCCGCCTTCGGCGTGGCCCTGCTGGGGATCTATGTTCTGGTCGTCGCCCAGTTCAGGGATTTCCGCATTCCGCTGGTGATCCTGACGCCCATCCCCCTGACGCTGATCGGCATCGTCATCGGCCACATGCTGTTCGGCGCGCCCTTCACCGCCACCTCGATGATCGGCTTCATCGCCCTGGCGGGGATCATCGTGCGAAACTCGATCCTGCTGGTCGACTTCATCCGCCACGCCCGAACGCCAGGGCGGCCCCTGCGCGAGGTCCTGCTGGAGGCCGGGGCCATCCGCTTCAAGCCGATCCTGCTGACGGCGCTGGCGGCGATGATCGGGGCGGCGGTCATCCTGTTCGACCCGATCTTCCAGGGGCTGGCCATCTCCCTGCTGTTCGGCCTGATCTCCTCGACGATTCTGACGGTGCTGGTGATCCCGGCCATCTATATCGCGTTGAAGGACGACGGCCGCCCCCTCGGCGAGCCGCCCGGACCCGCGCGAGAGACGCCATGACCGACGCCCTCCCCACGCCGAACGCGGCCGCCCTGGCCGAGCTCGAGGCCAGCGCCGCCCCGGCCGCCCGGCTGATGCGGCTGTTCGCCAATGAGCAGCGGCTGATGCTGATGTGCCGCCTCGTCGAGGGCGACTGCGCCGTCGGCGATCTGGCCGGCCATGTCGGCCTGTCCCAGTCGGCCTGTTCCCAGCACCTGGCCCGCCTGCGCGACGCCGGCGTCATCGCCCCGCGCCGGGACGCCCAGACCATCTACTACGGCATCGTCGATCCGGCCGCCGCCCGGGTCATCGCCCTGCTGTGCGACATCTATCGCGGCAAACCGGAGGCTTCGAAGCCATGAGCTATTTCACCGCCCGCACCGTCGAAGGCGGGTTCGACGCCATTGTCGAACGTACCCGCGCCGCCCTCCAGAAGCACGGCTTCGGCGTCCTCACCGAGATCGACGTCCAGGCCACGCTCAAGGCGAAGATCGGCGAGGATTTCCGCCCCTACCGCATCCTCGGCGCCTGCAATCCGGTCATGGCCCACGAAGCCCTGAAGATGGAGCCGCACGTCGGCGTCATGCTGCCCTGCAACGTCGTCGTTCAGCAAACCGAAGCCGGCGTCGAGGTCTTCGCCGTCGACCCGGCCGCCTCGATGAACGCCATCGACAACCCCGACCTGCTCCGCCACGCGAAGAGCGTCGGCGAACACCTCGGCGCCGCCATCGCCGAGATCTGACGACGGACCGATCCACCCGTCCGGACCTCCGGTGATCCCCTTAGGGGGTCTCGCCTAGGGAGAGGTCCCGAATGTTCCGTGCCGCCCGCCCGGCCTAACCCTTTCGCTATCGACAGGGAGGCTGACATGACACCCATCGACTTGGCTGACAGCGTTCGACCCGTCCTCACCGGCGCCAGCGATGTCTGGAGCGGCGCCCTGCGCATGGATTTCGCCGGCGGCGAAGAGATCTACGGCCAGGACGAGAGCGCCGACCTGATCTACCGCCTCGTGAAAGGCTCGATCCGGACCAGCCATCTGCTGGCGGACGGACGGCGTCAGATCGGCGACTTCTACTATGAGGGCGACGTCTTCGGGGTCGAGACCGGACCGGCGCACCGGTTTTCGGCCGAGGCCCTGACCACCTGCGAGGTGATGGTGATCAAGCGCTCGGGATCGGCCGCCTTCGCCCCCGGCCGCGTCGAGAAGCTCGTCTGGGCCGCCACGACCCTCGAGCTGGGCCGCGCCCAGGCGCACATGCTTCTGCTTGGCCGCGCCACCGCCTGCGAACGCGTGGCGCGCTTCCTGCTGGACATGGCCGACCGGTTCCGCGGCGACCTCGTGACCCTGCCGATGAGCCGGCAGGACATGGCCGACTATCTGGGCCTGACCATCGAGACCATTTCGCGAATGCTGGGGCGCCTCCAGGCCGACGGCCTGGTCGAGTTCGCCGGCTGCCGCAATTTTCGCATCCGTCGTCGCACCGACCTGGCCCGGCTGGCCGCCTTCTGAACCCCCCCCTGCAGGAACCGATTCCATGAACCGCCTCACCGACAAGGTCGTCGTCATCACCGGCGCCGCCGTGGGCCTCGGCCGCGCCATGGCCATCCGCATGGCCGAGGAAGGCGCCTCCGTCGCCGTGCTGGACATCCTCGACGCCGAGGGGCTGGAACTGATCGAAAGCCTGCGAGCCCGGGGCCTTCCGGCCGCCTGGTGGCATTGCGACGTCTCCAGCGAAAGCGAGGTGAAGGCCGTAATGTCCGAGATCGTCGAGCATTTCGGCCGCATCGACATCCTCGTCAACAACGCCGGCGTCGCCGGGGTCAACAAGCCGACGCATGAGATCACCGAGGCCGAGTGGGACTGGGTCCAGGCCATCAACGTCAAGGGCGTCTTCTTCTGCACCAAACACGCCATCCCCCACCTGAAACAGGCCGGGGGCGGGTCGATCATCAACCTGTCGTCGATCTACGGCCTGGTCGGCGGGCCGGACATTCCGCCCTACCACGCCTCCAAGGGCGCGGTCCGGCTGATGAGCAAGACCGACGCCCTGATCTACGCTCCGGACCGCATCCGGGTGAACTCGATCCATCCGGGCTTCATCTGGACGCCGATGGTGGAAGGGCATCTGTCAGGCGCGGGCGATCTCGACGCGGGCCGCAAGGCGACCGCCGCCCTGCACCCGCTCGGTCATATGGGCGAGCCCGACGACATCGCCTGGGGCGCCGTCTACCTCGCCTCCGACGAGGCCAAATTCGTCACCGGCGCCGAACTCGTCATCGATGGCGGCTACACCGCCCGCTAGGCCGGGTCGCCATAGGCGGTCACCAGCCGGCGGGCGCGCTCCGCGGTCGCCCCGGCATGGCGCTGCACGACATCCTTGCGCAGTCCGCCGACGACCCCGCCGATGTTGTGATGGGCGATGATCTCCAGCCCGGTCACGGCCGAAAAATGCCGGTCGAAATGCGTCTGCATGGCGTCCCAGGCGCCCGAGCTTTCGACCCAGGCCTGGGGCGCGCCGGTCGAGGTGAAGGTGATCATCTTGCGACCCGACAAGCCCGGCTGATTGCCGCCCTGCTGTTGGGCCGTATAGCCGAAGCCCTTGCCGAACACCCGGTCGACATAGCCCTTCATCATCGCCGGGGTGGCGTTGAACCACAGCGGATAGAAGAAGGCGAAGACGTCGGCCCCGCCGATCGCGCCGCGCTCGCGCGCCACGTCCGGCCGGACCTGCGCGCCCGGATGATCGGGCATCTCGCCGGCGCGGAGCCGCGGATCGAAGCCGAGGCGATAGAGATCCCGCTCCACCACCTCGGCCCCGGCGGCGCGCGCGGCCTCGCTGAAAGCCGCGCTCATGGCGATGGTGAAGCTGCGACGCCGCGGATGGGCGACGATGACGGCGATGCGGGGGGACGGGTTCTGCATGGCTCATTGTCCGCCCACAGCCGCTCCGGGGCCTTGATCTGGCTCAAGCCTCGCAAGCGACGCGCCGCCCGTCAGTGCGCCAGCAGCAGGCTGGGTCCCTCGTCCCGGCGCAGGAAGCTTCGCGTCGCTCCGCCGAACACCGTCTCGCGCAAGCGCGAGTGGCCCCAGGCGCCGGCGACGAACAGGCCGGCCTGCAGACCTTCGGCCGCCGCGATCAGCGCCTCGCCCTCGTCGGCGCCTTCGACAAGGGTCGCGACCCCGACACCGACGCCGTGAAGCTTCAGATAGCGGTTGAGCAGGTCGATGTCGGGATTGGTCTGGCGGGGGTCCAGACCGGTGACGCACTGCAGCACATGGATGGAGCTGGCCATGGCCAGCAGCGGCAGGGCCGCCCGGACCGTGCGCCCGGCCTGCGGGCTGCCATCCCAGGCGATCGCCGCCGCGCCGGTCAGCCGATCCGGCTCTCCGCGCGCGATCAGCACCGGGGCTCTATCGCCCAGCAGGGCCTGACTCAGCAGTTCCCGTCCCGGTCCGGACCCCACACCGGCCTGGGCCAGCACCACCAGATCGGCCAGCGCCGTCTGCCGGGCGAGCGCCAGCGCCGGCCGCAGGCCGCGGGTGAGGACGGCCATCCGCGGCGCGCCGTCTCCGCGCCCGAAAACAATATCCGCCGCATTGGCCGCCTGACGGGCGGCGTCGGTGACACGATCCTGCAGCTCCCGCTCGGCCGCGGCCAACTCATCGACGGCTTCCGGCGACAGCGTCGCGCCCAGCGTCATCCCCAGGGCGATCATGTCGGCGGCCGAGTCGGGAAACACCGGAACGACCTCCACGACGCTGTCGTGCTGCCCGGCCAGCCAGGCGGCGAAGGCCAGGGCGGTCAGGTCTCCGGCGCCGCCGGAGGCGAGGGCGAGGATGCGTTTCAGACTCATGGCAGGTCTCCCTTTCGGGCGATCCTCGGCGCTGGCCCGCGCCGCCGCCTTGATCGGTGTCAAAGCCTCATCGATCGGCCTTCAGGGTCTGGAGATAGGCGATCAGGTCATCGATCTCGCTGGCGCGGAACACGAACGGCGGCATCGCCGGATGGGTCGTCGCCAGTCCCTCGGCGAAGCGCGTCTCGAGTTCATCCAGGGGATAGCGATGGGCGATCTCGCGGAACGGCGGGGCCGCGGCCATCGGGCTGAAACCCGCCTGTCCGGTCGCATGACAGCCGGCGCAGGTCCCGGCGGCGAGCAGGCGGCCGCGATCCGCCGCCCGCGCCGTCACCGTCGGCGCGACCGAAGCCGGCGCCGGCGGCGGCTCCTGGCCGGCGCAGCCGGCGCTGCCGAGGGCGATGACGGCGGCGATGAGGCGGGTCTTGAACATGACGATCTCCAGACCGGCGCACCCTGACGTCCGTCTTCCTGCGGCGCGTTGACAAGGATCAAGGCGCGGGCGGCGGGGTCGCGGTTCTCTGGCCGCGGAAAACGGAGACCGCCATGACCTACGCCAGCCTGCTCGTCGCCGTCGAGGAAGGGGCCGAAAGCGACAGCCGCGTCGAGCTCGCCTGCGATCTCGCCCTGGCCTTCAACGCTCATCTGACCGGCCTGTGCGCCGGCTCGATCGCCCCGCCCCTGTATGATCCGCTCGCGGCCGGAGCCATGGTCGGCGAACTGCTGACCCTCTATCGCGACATGGCCGAGGCCGACGTCGAGCGCGCCCAGGCCGCCTTCACCGGCATCGTCCACGCCCGCGAGGTGGCGGCCAGCTGGCGCGGCGAGATCGGCTTCCCCGGCGAGATCTGCGCGCGCGCCGCGCGGGCGGCGGATCTGGTCGTTCTGGGCGGTCGCAACAGCCGCGCGCCCTACCATGCGCCGGATGTCGCCGAAGTCCTGATGAGCTGTGGCCGTCCGGTGCTGGTGACCCCGCCGACGCGCGTGCGCAACCCGGTCGGCGAGCACGCCTTGGTAGCCTGGAAGGACACCCGCGAATCCCGCCTCGCCCTGACCGCCGCCATCCCCCTGCTGCAACGGGCCAGCGGCGTCACCGTCTTCGCCATCCGCCCGGACGGGGAAAGCGGCGCCACCGACGTCGAGATGGCCGACATCGTCCAGTACCTGGCGCGTCATGAGATCACGGCCGAGCCGATCACCGCGCTGCGCGGCGGCACGCCGGCGGGCCGGCAGATTCTGGACGAGGCCCTCGCCCGAAACGCCGGCCTGATCGTCGCCGGCGGCTACGGCCACGCCCGGCTGCGCGAATGGGCCCTCGGCGGGGTGACCCAGACCCTTCTGACCGAGAGCACGCTCTGCCTGCTCCTCGCCCATTGATCCGGAGTTCCTGATGACCAGTCCCCTGCACCACATCCGTCTCGAACTCGCCCGCGAACCCGGCGCGCCGGACGGCGACCCTCACAGCGGCTATGATCTGGTTGCGCCGCTCGACGCGTCCGGCCGGCTCGACGCCGGGGCCGCCCGGGCGCTGGACAAGCCGTGCCGCGTCCGCCGCTTCGACCAGGACGACACCGTCGCGGTCGGCGAATTGCGCCACGACGGCCGCCAGGGCTGGATCCTGGACTTCCCGGGCGACGCCAATGACGAGACCGGCTTCCGCTTCGGCGAGGAGCGGTTCACCCTCGGCGAATACGTTTCGGTCCAGGCCCCGGACGGGGCGATGCACACCTTCCGGGTGACGCAGCTCAGGGCCCTGTAAACCGATGCGCATCGGCATCCTCGACGGCCACCCCGACGGCGACCCGGCGCGCTATTGCCACGCCCTAGCCGGGGCCTACGCCGCCGGCGGGCGCCGCGGCGGGCATGAGGTCCGCCTGCTGCGCCTCGCCGATCTGGATTTCCCGGTCCTGCTGGATCGCGCCAGCTGGGAAGCCCCGCACGCCTGCCCCGACCTGACCGCGGCCCAGGACATGGTCGCCTGGTCCGAGCATCTGGTGATCGTCCATCCGCTGTGGCTCGGGGCCCAGCCGGCGCGTCTCAGGGCCTTGCTGGAGCAGGTCTTCCGGCCGGGCTTCGCCTTCAAGGCCGGACAGCCGATGTCGGGCCGGCTGACCGGTCGGTCGGCGCGCATCATCGTCACCATGGGCATGCCGGCCGCCTTCTATCGGCTCTGGTTCGGCGCCCACGGGCTCAAGGCGCTGAGACGCAACATTCTCGCCTTCGTCGGCATCCGGCCGGTCCGCGACACCCTGATCGGCAATGTCGAGGGCCTGACGCCGGCCCGGCTTCAGGCCTGGCTGGCCACGGTCGAGGCGCTCGGCGCCCGCGGGCGCTGATCCGGGTTCAGGTCGTCGGCGTCAGTGCGTCGGCGCATCCGGCGTCTCGTCGTCTTCGTCGTCGATCAGCACGCGTTCCGCCGAGCCCCGGATATCGTCGTACTGGCCCGAGCGCAGGGTCCAGACGAACGCCCCGACGGCGAGCAGTCCCAGCGCCACCGAAAACGGGGCCAGCAGAAAGATGACGTTCATCGGCCCCTCACCCTCAGCGCGTTGAGCGTCACGACCAGCGACGAGCCCGACATGGCCAGGGCGGCGACGAACGGATTGACGAAGCCGAGCATGGCCGCCGGCGCGGCGACCAGATTGTACAGCGCCGCGAAGGCGAAATTCTCCAGCGCCCGCCGTCGCGCCGAGCGGGCCACATCGACCGCCTCGACGATGGCCATCAGCGCGTCCCGGGTCAGCACCAGATCGGCCGCGTTCTGGCTGGCTTCCAGCGCCGAGCCCGGGGCGATGGCGGCATGGGCCCGGGCAAGGGCGGCGGCGTCGTTGAGCCCGTCGCCGACCATCAGCACCTTGCGCCCGGCGGCGGCCAGGCGGTCGACCGCCTCGGCCTTCTCCTGCGGCAGCAGGCCGGCCCTCCAGTCCGCCACGCCGACGACTTCCGCCACCGCCGCGACCGCCCCGGGCCGGTCGCCGGACAGGATTTCCACCGTCATCCCGCGCGCCCGCAAGGCCGCGATGGCGGCGGCGGCGTCGGGTCGGACGACATCCGAGAACCGCAACCGGACCGCGGCCTCGCCCTCGAAGCCGAACCACAGCTCCGTCTCGCCCGACTTCAGGGTCGGAGCGCCGACGAAAGCGGCCCGGCCCAGACGGGCGCGACGGCCGTCGATCAGGCCTTCCACCCCGAGGCCGGCGCGCTCGACGACCCCGGTCGCGACCGGGCCCTCCCCCGCCGCCCGCCCGATGGCGCGCGACATCGGGTGGCTGGAGGCGCGCGCCAGCGGCGCCGCCATGGCGATGTCCGCCGCCGACGCCCCGACCAGGGCCGGCCGCCCCCCGGTCAGCACGCCGGTCTTGTCGAAGATCACATGGTCGATCTCGGCCAGCCGCTCCAGCGCGGCGCCGGACTTGACCAGCACACCGCGGCGGAACAACCGGCCCGAGGCCACGACCTGTACCGCCGGAACCGCCAGACCCAAGGCGCAGGGGCAGGTGACGATCAGCACGGCGACCGCCCGGATCAAGGCTTCGCGCGGATCGAGGCCGAGGGCCCAGCCGCCGGCGAAGGTCGCCAGCGCCGCCAGATGCACCACCGGCACATAGAGGGCGGCGGCGCGATCGGCGAGCCGGACATAGCGCGAGCGCGACTGGGCCCCCGCCTCGACCAGCCGGGCGATGGCCGACAGGGCCGAATCCTCCGACCGGGCGCTGGCCCGCAGCGTCAGCAGGCCGGCGGTGTTGACCGCGCCGGCGCGGCACAGCCCGCCCGGCAGGACCCGTTCGGGGACGCTCTCGCCGGTCAGCAGACTGTTGTCGAGCAACGCCTCTCCGGCCTCGAGCACGGCATCCACCGGAATGCGATCGCCGGGTCGTACGCGCAGGATATCGCCGGGCCGGATGTCGCCCAGCGGGACGGTCCGCTCGCGGCCGAGCGCGTCGACGACGCAGGCGCTCGGCGCCTGCAAGGCCAGCAGATCGCCGGCGGCGCTGCGCGCCCTGGCCCGCAGCGTATGATCCAGCCAGCGGCCGATCAGCAGCAGGAACAGCAGCGAGACGGCGGCGTCGAAATAGGCGTCGCGGCCGTTCAGGATTGTCTCGGAAAAGCTGATCCCCAGCGTCAGGATCACCCCGACCGAGATCGGCACGTCCATATTGGCCCGGCCGGCGCGCAGCGACCGCCACGCCGACTGGAAGAAGGTCATGCCGGCGAAGATGGCGCAGGGCGCGCCGACGATGGCCGACATCCACATCATCATCGAGCGCGTCGCCGGACCCAGCTCCTGGTCGAACAGCCCGGCCCAGATCGGCACCGAGAACATCATCGCATTCATCGCGCCGAAACCGGCCACGGCGAGCGCCAGGATCAGCCTGCGCCCCTCGCGGTCGCGCTGGGCCACGGCCGCGCCGGGATCGAACGGCGTCGCCGGATAGCCGAGCCGGTCCAGCGCCGAAATGATCCGCGCCGGATCGACCCGGGCGTTGGCCAGACCGACGGCGAGCCGGCCGGTCGACAGATTGAGCCGCGCCGACTCGACGCCCGGCAGACCCGACACCTCGCGCTCGATCCTGGAAATGCAGCCGGCGCAGCGCGCCCCAGTGACCAGCAGGTCCACGCTGGCCCGGCCGTCGTCCGTCTTGCGCAGAAAGGCCGACATGTCCGGCGCGATCGTCGCCTCGAAGGTCACGGCCACGTCAGCCTCCGCTCGGCGACGAAGCTGCGGCCGGCGCCGTTCGCCGCCTCGATGCGAACGTCCCAGGCGCCGGACAGGGCGCGATCGACGCCATACCGGCCGGGTTCCCGTTCCGTGAGTACGACCTCGGCCCGGCCATGTTCGGTCGCCGGGCGCTGCAGCGTGGCCGTCACCGTCAGACCGGTCAGAGGCCGTCCCTCGCGATCCTGCATCACCACGGCCAGGCCGTTCGGCCCGGCCTCGGCCCCCGCCCGCCAGCCGAGCGCGTCCTGGACGCGCTGTCGCTTCAGCTCGGCGTTGTAGATCAGCCCCGCCTCATACGGCCGGGGGGCGACCTGACCGGGATGGGTGCGGTAGGCCATCATGAGAAAGCCTGCGTCGACCGTGATCACCAGGACGAAGAAGGCGACCACGCCGGCCGCGACATGCCACCCCTTGACGGCGAACGGCGGCTTCACGGGCCGGGTCGGGGCGGTCATTGCGGCTGGCTCCCATAGTCGAAGGCGGTCGGGACGGTCAGAGTCTCGTCGCCCGAGCGGATCTCGAAGGCCGCGTCGCGGCTGCCCTCGCCGATCTGGTCGGCCGGGGCGGTGACGAACAGGCGCAGCGGCGTGACCCGGTTCGGTTCGACCTCGATGCGCAGCGGGTCGGAGACCGCCTGCCCCGGGATCCTCAGTTCCGCCCCGGGAACGCCGGCGTAGCGGATTTCGACGGCCGCCGTTTCGAACCCGTGATTGGCGATCTTCAGGGTGTAGCCGTTGCGCACGGCGCCGTCGTGGAGCCGGATATAGGCCGGGTTGCGGTCCCGCAGCGCGTGCACGCCCAGTTGCTGACGGGTGCTGAAGCCCCAGATCATCAGGCCGCCGACCAGCAACAGCGCCACGCCGTAATAGAGGGTGCGCGGCCGGATCAGCCGGTGCTCCGGCTTCTGACTGCAACTGCGGGCTGCGACCGCCGCGTCGGTGTCATAGGCGATCAGGCCGCGCGGCCGGCCGACCTTGTCCATGATCTCGTTGCAGGCGTCGATGCACAGGCCGCAGTTGATGCACTCCAGCTGGGCCCCGTTGCGGATGTCGATGCCCATCGGACAGACCACCACGCACTGGTTGCAGTCGATGCAGTCGCCCCGGCCGTCCCAGGATTCGGTTTTCTTGTGCGGACCGCGCGGCTCGCCGCGGTCGTAGCGATAGGTCACCTGGAACGACTGGTCGTCCAGCATCGCCCCCTGGATGCGCGGCCACGGGCACATATAGGTGCAGACCTGCTCGCGCATATGGCCGGCGAAGATGTAGGTGGTGAAGGTCAGGACGGCGCAGGAGACATAGGCCGTCATCGGCGCGGTCCCGACCCAGAAGGTGCGGATCAGATCGGGCGCGTCGTGGAAATAGAAGATCCACGCCCCGCCGGTGCCGAAGGCGACGCCGATCCAGACCAGATGCTTGCCGGTCTTGCGCCACAGCTTGTTGAACGACATCGGGGCTGCGTCCAGCCGCATGCGCGCGTTGCGGTCGCCCTCGAACAGCCGCTCGATATAGATGTAGAGGTCGGTCCAGACCGTCTGCGGGCAGGCGTAGCCGCACCACAGCCGCCCGAACAGGGCTGTCACCAGGAACAGGGCCAGGGCCGAGAGGACCAGCAGGCCGGTGATGAAATACACCTCCTGCGGCCACAGCTGGATCATGAAGAAGTAGAAGCGGCCGCCGTCGAAATCGACCAGCACCGCCTGGTCCGGCAGGGCACCCGGGCGGTCCCAGCGGATCCACGGCGTGATGTAGTAGATCGCCAGCATGACGATCAGCAGGGCCCATTTGAGCCACCGCCACCGGCCGTGGACCAGCTTGGGGTAGATCGGCACGCGGGCCTGATACAGGCCCTTGGGCCGCGCCTTCTCGCGTTGCTGCTCGGCGACGGAGACCGGACCCGTCGTCGCCGGGCGTTCGCGGGTCCGGTCGATGATGATGGTCATGGCGTGGCGGGCGCGCCCGCTTCGACGGGCGTCACGGGGGCCTCCGCTTCGGCAGAGGCCTCGCCGCCGCCGGCGTTGACGTGGACATAGACGGCCAGGGCCTTGATCACCGCGGGCGAGAAGCGGCCCTCCCAGCTGGGCATGACCCCGTTGCGGCCGTTCTGGATCTGGCCGCGGATGGAGTCGCGGTCGGAACCGTACAGCCATTCCCGGTCGGTCAGATTGGGCGCGCCCTGCGCCCGATCGCCCACGCCGGTCGGCGTATGGCAGGCGACGCAGTTGTCGGCATAGAGCTGCTGCGCCCGGCCGACCGCCGCGGCGTCGGCCTTACGCCCCGACAGCGCCATGACGTATTCCGTCAGATCGGAGACCTGGCCGGCGTCGAGCATGCCGTCCCGTCCGAAAGCCGGCATCTGGGACATCCGCGTCTCCGGGTGGGCCGAGCGGATGCCGACGCGGATCGTGTGCTCGATCTCGGCCAGCGAGCCCCCCCACAGCCAGACATCGTCGCGCAGGTTCGGATAGCCCCTGGCCCCGCCCCCGCCGGCCCCATGGCAGCTGGCGCAGTTGTCGCCGAAGACCGACTGGCCCACCGCGAGGGCGTGGGCCTGCAGGTCCGGATCGCGCTCGATCTGATCCAGCGACGCCGACATCAGCAGGGTCTCGCCGCGTCCCCGTTGCGCCTGCAGGGCGTTCAGCTGCTCGACCACATCGGCGCGGTCGGACTGTTTCAGCACCCCGGGCGTATAGCCGTTCAGCCCCGGCCAGGCCGGCATCAGCACCCAGTAGACGATGGCTGCCACGATGCAGCCGTAGAAGACCCACAGCCACCAGCGCGGCAGCGGATTGTCCAGCTCCTTGATGCCGTCCCACTCATGTCCGGTCGTCTCGACGCCGGAGTGTTCGTCGCGCTCGCGTTCAGACATGCTCGTCCTCGTCATTCTCGAGCGGCAGATGGGACAGACGGCGGAAGGCGTCGCGGTTCTTCGGCCACAGGGCGTAGACCAGGCCGGCGATGAAAATGGCCCCGAAATACAGGGTGCCGCCCTGCTGGGCGAACCGCGCCACGGCTTCGTAGTCGAGCCCGCTCATCGCATGTTGTCCGGGTCTTCGGCCTGGTAGGTGCGGAAATCCACCATGGTGCCGAGTTGCTGCAGATAGGCGATCAGGGCGTCCATCCTGGTCAGACGCGTCGGGTCGCCGTCGAAATCGCCCTGGACCACCCTGGGTCCGTAGCGGCCGCGCAGGGCCGAGGTCTCGCTGGCGTAGGGATCGGTCTGCGCCACCAGATCCGCCCCGGCGTTCTCGATCTGGTCGGCGGTATAGGGCACGCCCACCGCCACCATCGCCTTCAGCTTGGCCTTGATGGCGTGCTGGTCCAGGTCCTGATCGGCCAGGAAGCGGTACGGAGGCATGTTGGACTCCGGCACCACCGAGCGCGGATCGTCGAGGTGCTCGCGGTGCCACTCGTTCGAATATTTGCCGCCGACCCGCGCCAGATCCGGCCCGGTCCGTTTGGAGCCCCACTGGAACGGGTGGTCGTACATGCTCTCGGCGGCGAGGCTGTAGTGACCGTAGCGTTCGACCTCGTCGCGCAGGGGGCGGATCATCTGCGAATGGCAGCCGTAACAGCCCTCGCCGATGTAGATGTCGCGCCCGGCCAGCTCCAGCGGGGTGTAGGGCCGGACGCCCTCGACCTCCTCGATGGTGCTCTCGACCCAGAACAGCGGGGCGATCTCGACGATGCCGCCGATCGAGACGACGATGGTGATGCCGATCACCAGCCAGAGCGAATGGCGCTCGAATTTTGCGTGTTTCTTCCACATGGGTTGATCCTCACCCGACCGGCTGATGATGGGGCTCGATCAGGGTCGCCGGCACGTTCGCGGCGGTGCGCGAGGACGGCATGCGGATCGTTCGCCACAGATTCCAGGACATGATGAGCGTGCCGCTCAGGAACATCAGCCCGCCGACGGTGCGGATGACGTTCTGGATATGCTTGGCCGATACGGTCTCGATGAAGCTGTTCGCGAGGAAGCCGTCGGGCGTGTACTCGCGCCACATCAGGCCTTCCATGATGCCGGAGACCCACATCGCGGTGATGTAGAGAACGATGCCGGTCGTCGCGATCCAGAAATGCCACTCGACCAGGGCGTTGGAGTACAGCCGGTCCTTCTTCCACAGCCACGGCACGAGGCAGTAGATCGCCCCGAAGCTGATGAAGCCGAC
>JAXHTU010000058.1:0-19032 GCA_034189955.1 Pseudomonadota bacterium
CCGAATTGCAGCGGACCATGGCCGCCCTGGCCGAGAGCGAATCCCGCTTCCGCGCCATCGCCGAGTCCATGCCGCAGATGGTCTGGTCGACCCGGCCGGACGGCTTCCACGACTACTACAACGCCCGCTGGTACGAGTTCACCGGTGTCCCCGCCGGCTCGACCGACGGCGAGGGCTGGAACGGCATGTTCCATCCCGAGGACCAGAACCGGGCATTCGACGTCTGGCGTCAGAGTCTTGCGACGGGCCAACCGTACGAGATCGAATACCGTCTGCGCCGCCACGACGGCGTCTATCGCTGGACTCTCGGCCGGGCTCGCCCGATCCGCAACGAGGCCGGCGAGATCATCCGCTGGTTCGGCACCTGCACCGATATCGACGACCTGAAGCGGTCCGATCAGGCCAAGGACCTGCTTAGCCAGGAGCTCAGCCACCGGATCAAGAACATCTTCGCCGTGGTCTCCGCCCTGATCGCCCTGTCGGCGCGTCAACATCCCGAGGCCAGGGCCTTCGCCGCGGTGGTCCGCACCCGCATCAACGCCCTGGCCAGGGCCCACGAGTTCGTCCGGCCCCACACCGAAACATCGCAGCCGACCGTCGGCTCGATGACCCTGCACGCCTTCCTGGCCGATTTGTTCAAGCCCTACAGCGACCCCGACGGCGCGCCCCGCATCCGCCTCACTGGCGACGACGCCACCTTCGACGACCAGGCCGCGACGTCCGTGGCCCTGCTATTCCACGAGCTGGCCACCAACGCCTCGAAATACGGCGCCCTGTCGACCGAGGGCGGCCGGGTCGTGCTCGAGACCCGGCGCCTGGACGATCGCTTCATCCTGACCTGGACCGAAAGCGGAGGCCCCGCCATCGACGGACCGCCGACGCACGTCGGCTTCGGCTCCTCCCTCGCCAGTCTGTCCGTCGAGGGGCAGTTGGGCGGGCGGCTGGAACGAAACTGGGAGTCGTCAGGTTTGCGGGTCAAGGCGGACCTCCCCGCGACCGCCCTGTCCCGCCGCCGCGCGGCTTTAACCGCCTGATGACGGAACTTCAGGCAACACTGGACGCTAACCCTGTCTCGCCACTGTACGGCGGCGAACATTTGAACTGACCGATCCTGATGACCGCGCGTATCCTGATCATCGAAGACGAGGCCCTCGTGGCCATGGAGCTCCGCTTCGTGCTGGAGGATCTGGGCCATCGGGTTGTGGCCACGGTCGCCGACGCCGCCGCCGCGCGCGCCGTGGCGCGGGAAAATGAAATCGATCTCGCCCTCGTCGATATCCACCTCTCCGACGGACCGACCGGCGTGGCCCTGGGGCGGGAGCTGGGCGAGGAACTCGGCGTCTCGGTTCTGTTCATGACGGCGAACCCCGGCATGGTTCGCGGCGGCGTGGCCGGGGCGATCGGCGTCCTGTGCAAGCCCACCGACGAAGCCGCCGTCCAGAAGTCCGTCAACTACGCCCTTGGTCGTCGCGCCGGAATTCCGGTGCTCTACGCCCCGCCCGAGCTGCAGCTGTTCGCCTGAGCCGACGGCGACACGGCCTCACCAGACGCCGATCTTTTCCGCTTCCTTGTGCGAGATCGGATGGCCCTGCGCCTTGTGGTCCTGTTCGGCGAGGAAGCGCACCGCCTCCAGCGCCGCCATACAGCCCATGCCCGCCGCCGTGACCGCCTGGCGGTAGATGTCGTCGGTCACGTCCCCGGCCGCCCAGACCCCCTCGATGGCCGTGGCCGCCGTGCCCGGCTTGACCACCAGATAGCCGCCTTGCTTCGTCTCCAGCTGGCCGGCGAACAGCTCCGACGACGGGGCGTGGCCGATGGCGATGAACACGCCCTCGGCGCTGACGTCGCGGGTTTCGCCGGTCTTGACGTTCTTCAGGCGCGCCCCGGTGACATTGACCCCGCCGAAGCTGTTGGTCTCGCCCAGGATCTCGTCGATGGCGTTGTCCCAGACCACTTCGACCTTGGGGTTGGAGAACAGCCGGTCCTGCAGGATGCGCTCGGCGCGGAACTCGTCGCGGCGGTGCACGACGGTGACCTTCGAGGCGAAATTGGTCAGGAACAGCGCCTCCTCGACCGCGGTGTTGCCGCCGCCGACGACGATGACCTCCTTGCCGCGATAGAAGAAGCCGTCGCAGGTGGCGCAGGCCGAGACGCCGAAGCCCTGGTATCTGGCCTCGCTCTCGATCCCCAGCCATTTGGCCTGGGCCCCGGTCGAGATGATCACCGTCTCGGCCAGCATCTCGGTCCCCGAATCCAGCGTCAGCCGGAACGGCCGTTGCGACAGGTCCGCCTTGACCACGATGTCCTCGATGATCTCGGTCCCGACATGTTCAGCCTGGGCCCGCATCTGGTCCATCAGCCACGGGCCCTGGATGACGTCGGCGAAGCCGGGATAGTTCTCGACGTCGGTGGTGATGGTCAGCTGGCCGCCCGGCTGCAGGCCGGCGATGACGACGGGGCTCAGCAGGGCGCGGGCGGCGTAGATGGCGGCGGTCCAGCCGGCGGGGCCGGAGCCGATGATGGCGACGCGAACGGTTCGGGGAGTGTTCATGGCGTCTATTTAGGCGCTGATTCCGCTTCGCGCGATGCTAGGCTGCGATCCATTCACAGCCAGCGACGGAGAAGGCGCATGGAAGGTCGCAGCTATATGGGCGTCGGCATCGCCCTCGGCATCGCCATCGGCGCGGGTCTGGGCGTGGCCATGGGAAATCTGGCCGTCGGGATCGGAGCCGGCATCGGAATCGGCATCGCGCTCGCCATCGCCATGGACAAAGGCGACAAGCGCAAGGGCAAGGGCGGTTCGTCGGCCTCCGACGGCGGAGATCACCGTCATGACACCGATGGCGGGTCGGACGGCGGCGGCGGCGGCGACTAGGAATCTCCCTCCCCGCCCCGGGGAGGGCGGTCGGCGCGCAGCGACGACCGGGCGGGGGCGGCCGCTTGAACAACAGTCCCAAGTCGCGCAATCTATAGCTGTGCGGAGGACTGCGCATGCCCGTCGTCGCCAAGGCGCGCGCCATGCGCAAGACGATGAGTCGCCCGGAGGCTCGCCTCTGGGTGGCATTGCGGCGCTTGCGGTCCCGCGGATATCACTTCCGGCGCCAGCACCCAATGCTCGGCTTCTACCCTGACTTCAACTGTCTCGATCGGCGGCTGATCGTCGAGGTCGACGGCTCCGGCCATGACTGGCGGGTTGAGCAAGATCGACGCCGGGACGCCGCGTTCGCGCGCGAGGGCTTTACGACGCTTCGGTACGACAATGCAGCGATCCGCGACAACCTTGATGGCGTGCTGGCCGGGATCGTCACGCAGCTCGAAGCCGCCGCCCCCACCCGGCCGCTGCGCGGCCACCCTCCCCGGGACGGGGAGGGAGAAGGCTAGACAGCCATCCGCTCCAGCACCACCCGCGCCGCCCGCTCCGTTTCGTTCAGCGGGTCGTAACTCCAGCCCTCCAGCGTCCCGTCGAACGGCCGCGCCGCACCGCGCTCCCGCAGATCGGCGTGCAGCCGGCCGAACTTGCCGCCGGCCTTGCGCGGAACCATCGGCAGGACATGCACCGGCTTTCCGGTCGAGGCCGCCTCGGCCGCCATATTGGCGCTGTCCTCGGTGACCAGCACATGGTCGGCGAAATGCAGGAAGGCGAAATAGGGGTTCGGCCCGGCGCCGTCCCATATCGTCCCGGGCAGGCCTGACAGCCGGGAAATCATCGCCTCTTTGGCGGCCTCGGGCGTCCGGCGCGAAAAGGTCAGCATCAACGAACCTCCCGCCGCGCTCACCGCGTCCGCGATCCGGTCGGCCAGTTCGGCGGCCTTGCCGGGGGTGAGATCGAACGCGGCCGACCGCCCGCCGACCAGCACCGCCACGCGCGGCCGGGGCAGGGGAGCCAGCCTGCCCTCGAACGCCGCCGCGCCCTCGGCCAGCCGCGCCGCCGTCACCCGATGCGGCGAGCCGGTGATGGACAGCACATTGGGGCCGGTGACCCCGTCATGTTCCGGCGCCACGACCAGATCGTAGGCGTCCCGCTTCCAGCGAGGATCCTGGGTCTGGACCACGAAGGTCCGGCCGCCGGATCGACGCCGCGCGGCCGCCGACAGGGGCAGGGTCGCCCGGCCGGCCGCGATCCACAGGTCCGGCCAGGCCTCGCCGGAGCCGGGCGTCGTTGGATCGGACGACGGGTCCAGCATCCACGGCGCCTTCAGGGCGGACGGCAGTTTGTCGAAGCCCTTGCGCCAGCGAACACGCTTGACCGTGATCACGGACGGAAAAAGGCGCTGGACGGCTTCCGCCAGACCCAGCGCCTGATTTTCGATGCCGGTCCGGCCGTCGGAGACGACCCAGACGGAGAGCGGAGGCTGATCGGCCCCTATTTCCACTCGACCTTGAGGATCTCATAGGCCTTCACCCCGCCCGGGGTGTTGACCTCGACGACGTCGCCGACCTCCTTGGAGATCATCGAACGCGCGATCGGCGAGGAGACGGAGATCTTGCCTGCCCGCACATCGGCCTCGTGTTCGCCGACGATCTGGTAGCGGCCCTCTTCCTCGGTGTCCTCGTCGACCACGGTGACCGTGGCGCCGAACTTCACCTGGTCGCCGCTCAGCTTGGAGACGTCGATGACCTGGGCGCGGCTGATCTTGTCCTCGATGTCGGCGATCTGGCCTTCGATCCAGCCCTGCCGTTCCTTCGCCGCGTGATACTCGGCGTTTTCGGACAGGTCGCCGTGTTCGCGCGCCTCCGAAATGGCCGCGATGACGCTTGGCCTCTCGACCGACTTCAATTGCTTCAACTGATCGTCGAGGGCACGGTAGCCCTCGGCCGTCATCGGCACTTTTTCCATATGTCGTGAGTTTCTTGGTTTGCCCGACTGACAGACTTACTCGGCACAGAGGTCGCTGGGCGCACGCGACCGGCCCAAGAGGGTAGGGCGCCCTTGCCCCGGGTTCAAGGGGCAAGGCGTCCGGTGGATCGTTGCCTACGCGGCCGGCTTTCGCCGACGCGCCCGGATTCCCTGGATGTCGCCCCACAGTTTTACGCGCTTGACCATGCTCCAGGCCAGCCAGCCCACGGCGGCGAGACCCACGGCCATGAACAGGCTGGAGATCAGAAGGACGCCCGCCGCCATGAAGGCGAGGACGAAGGCGACGGCCGCGATCAGGGCGGCGATGACTTGAATGGTTCTCAGACGCATGGACCGTTAACGGTTGGCGCGCGCCGGGGTTGCGGCGGTCCGCCGCCGCCGCGCCCGCGGCCGCCAGACTGTGGCTTCGGCGCCAGGGCGTCAGGGCGCGCGCCGCTCAGGCGTAGCTGTAGGGGCCGCCCCGCTCCAGCGCCCGCCGCCACGCCGGCCGGGCGTGGATCCGCTCCAGGAAGGCCTTCAGCCGGGGCTTGTCCGGGCCATAGCCGACGCGGCTGCCCGCGGCCTCGACCGGGAAGCTCATCATGATGTCGGCGGCCGAGAAGGCGTCGCCGGCGAACCACTCCGATCGCGCCAGCTCCGCCTCCCAATAGTCCGTGTGCGCCTTCAGCTGGGGCGCGATCAGACTGGCGTCGACCTTGCGCGCCATGCCCGAAATGACCGGCCGCGCCAGCAGCGGCGCCCGCTTCGGAATCTGGCTGAAGATCAGCTTCAGCAGCAGCGGCGTCATCGCCGACCCTTCCGCATAGTGCAGCCAGTAGGTGTAACGACGCCCGGCCGGGGTGTTCGGGGCGGGACGCAGGCCCGAGCCGGGGTGCGCCTCCAGCAGATATTCGATGATCGCCCCGGTCTCCGCGACCCGAACCGCGCCGTCGTCCAGCACCGGCGATTTGCCGAGAGGGTGGATGGCCTTCAGCTCCGGCGGGGCCAGCATGGTCTTCGCGTCGCGCTGATACCGCGTCACCTCGTACGCCAGCCCCAGCTCCTCCAGCAGCCACAGCACGCGCTGCGACCGGGAATCGTTCAGATGGTGGACGGTGATCATGGCGGGCCCCTGCTCAGGCCTGCCATTCAACGGCAAACGCGACATTTCGCAACTGCGAAGATCAGCGGCGGCGTCCGCTCCAGCGCTGGCGCGGATGGCTCTGGCTCTGCGCCTGGCGCGGCGGAACCCCGGCGCGCTCGTCCTGACGCTTGCGCCACAGCTCCCACGCCAGCGTCGCCAGCGCCAGCTTGCCCGCGTGACGGCCGGCCGCGCGACGACCGCCCCGGCTGAGCAGAAGGCCGCCGATCAGGGTGGCGAGTCTGGGAATGGGCATGGGCGGTCTCCTTCAGCCCGACAAACGCGGCCCGTGCCGGACCGTTCAATCGCGCCGTCGCCCGACCTGTTGAGTTCGCCGCCGGATTCGCCCAGACCTGCCTGCATGACCCCGACCGAGCCGCGCCTGACCTCCCTCGCCCATGGCGGCGGCTGCGGCTGCAAACTGGCCCCGGCCGTGCTGCGCGACATCCTCAAGGGCATGCCGCTGGCCGGACCCTTCGCCGATCTGATGGTTGGGACCGAAACCAGCGACGACGCCGCCGTCTGGCGCCTCAATGACCAGCAGGCCCTCGTCGCCACCACCGACTTCTTCATGCCCGTGGTCGACGATCCGTTCGACTTCGGCCGCATCGCCGCGACCAACGCCCTGTCCGACGTCTACGCCATGGGGGCGACGCCGATCTTCGCCCTCGCCCTCGTCGGCATGCCGGTCAGCGTCCTGTCGACCGGGACCATCGGCCGGATCCTGCAGGGCGGGGCCTCGGTCTGCGCGGCCGCCGGCATTCCCGTCGCCGGCGGCCATTCGATCGACAGCGTCGAGCCGATCTACGGCCTCGTCGCTCTCGGCCTGGTCCATCCCGACCGGGTCCTGACCAATCGCGGCGCCCGGCCCGGCGACGTGCTGATCCTGACCAAGCCGCTCGGCGTCGGCGTGCTCAGCGCCGCCTTCAAACAGGAACGCCTCGACGCCGTCGGCTACGCCGCCCTGATCGCCTCGACGACGAAGCTCAACACCCTCGGCGCGAAGCTGGCCGGCCGCCCCGGCGTCCACGCCGTCACCGACGTCACCGGCTTCGGCCTGCTGGGCCATGCGCTGGAGATGGCGCGCGGCTCCGGCCTCGCCATCGAACTGACCGGCCAGCCGCCGCTGCTGGACGGCGTCGAGGCCCTCGCCGCCGCCGGCGTGCGCACCGGCGCCTCGGGCCGCAACCGCGACAGCTATGGCGGCGCGATCGACCTGCCGACCGGCCTCGCCGACTGGCGCGCCGACCTGCTCGCCGATCCCCAGACCTCCGGCGGCCTGCTGATCGCCGTGGCCGCCGGCGAGGCCGACGCCCTGCTCGCGCTCGCCCGCGCCGACGGCTTCGACCGCGCCGCCGTCGTCGGCCATGTGGTCGAGGGCCCGCCCCGCGTCCGCGTCCTCGCATGATCCGCCGCACCGTCGATCTGTCGCCCGCCGCCCGCGACGGTTTCGACGCCCTGATCGACGCGCGCAGTCCGGCCGAGTTCGCCCTCGACCACATCCCCGGCGCGATCAACCTGCCGGTCCTCGACGACGCCCAGCGCGCCGCGGTCGGGACCGAATACGTCCAGGGCTCCAAATTCCTCGCCCGCCGCACCGGCGCCGCCCTCGTCGCCCGCAACATCGCCGCCCATCTGGAAGGCCCGCTCGGCGATCGCGACGGGTCGTTCCAGCCGCTGGTCTACTGCTGGCGCGGCGGCCAGCGCTCCGGGGCCATGGTCACCGTCATGGACCAGGTCGGCTGGCCCGTGACCCTGCTCGAGGGCGGCTATCAGACCTGGCGGCGTCAGGTGAAGGCGGCCCTCTATGACGCCCCCGTCCCGCACCGGCTGGTCCTGCTCGACGGCCCCACCGGCGCGGGCAAGACGGCCCTGCTCGGGGCCCTCGCCGGGCGCGGCGTCCAGACCCTCGACCTCGAGGCCCTCGCCGCCCATCGCGGCTCCCTGTTCGGGGCCATGCCCGGCGGCCAGCCGTCGCAGAAGGCCTTCGAAAGCCGCCTGCACGACGCCCTGTCCCGCCTCGATCCGGCCCGCCCGGTGCTGGTCGAGGCCGAGAGCTCCAAGATCGGCGCCCGCGTCGTCCCGCCGTCGCTGTGGACCGCCATGGCCGCCGCCCCGGTCGTCCGCCTCGAGTCCCCGGTCGCGGTCCGCGCCGCCCGCACCGTGCGCGACTACGCCGCCATCGCCGCCGACCCCCCGGCGCTCGACGCCGCCCTGACCCGCCTGCCGCGCCACATCGGCAAGGATGCCGTCGCCGCCTGGCGCGCCCTCGCCGCCGCCGGCCAGATCGAGGCCCTGGCCGCCGAACTGATCGTCCACCACTACGACCCGGCCTACCGGCGGCAGGCCCACGGCCGGGCGCGCCCGGAACAGTCGGTGGTCGGGCTCGGATCGCTCGACGACGGGGCCCTGCAACGGGCCGCGGACCAGGTCGCGGCGGTCCTCGGCGGCCTCAGCGCGGCATGACCATGTCCAGCCCGACCACGGCGCTGACCGCGACCGAGGCGACCAGCCAGGTCAGCCCCAGCGTCTTCCATCCGACACCCAGCCGCATGGTCCCGACCGCCAGCAGGCCGAGCAGGGCGACGGTGACCAGCACCGGCAGGGTCCACATCCCCCAGCCCAGCCAGTCGCTGATCCGCGCCTCGTCATTGGGATGGAACAGGCTGACCCCGGTCGCCATCAACCGCATGAAGGCCGCCCAGAACAGGAATATCCAGGCCGCCGCGCTGGCCCGCGCCTGCACCAGCCACAGCGCGATCAGGGCCTGCGCCGCGGTCACCGCCGGCCCGGCCGCCGAGATGATCATCTGATCCACCGTGCCGACCGTGCCGCGCGCGCCGGCGCTGTTCAGTCCGAAATAGGCCTCGTGCCCCAGCAGCGCCGCCGCCAGCCAGTGGCCGCCCTCGTGCACGGCGAAGGTGACGAACCCGGCCAAAAACACCAGCCCGTAAAACCCCCAGCCCGTCCTCATCCGTCGCATCCGCCCCTCCTCGATATCCCACGGCCCAGCTTGCGACGCCTCCGGCGCGCGGTCGAGTTAAGGATCGTTCACGGGAACGCACGCCATGGATGGTCAAACCCCCCGACGGCGCCTAGCTTCGACCGATGGCCGCTTCCCGACTCCGTTCCGCCCTGATGTCCCTCAGCCTGTGGGTGCTCGTCGCCCTGCTGGCCGGCCTGTTCGCGGGGGCGGCGGCCCAGGCCTGGGGCCTGCCCGGCGGGGCCGGAACCGCCGACCTGATCGGCGCCATCGGAACCCTGTGGCTCAACGCCCTGAAGATGACCATCATCCCGCTGGTCTTCAGCCTCCTGGTCACCGGCATCGCCTCGATCGCCGACGCCGCGGCGACCGGCCGTCTGGCGCTCAAGGCGCTCATGGTCTTCGCCGTGCTCCTGGTCTGCGCCACGGTCTACGCCCTCTTCGCCTCGGAGGCCCTGCATCTGCTGTGGCCGATCGATCCGGCGGGCGCGGCCATCCTGCTCGCCGGCGCGCCGGACGCCGCCGTCGTGCGCGACAGCGCGGCGGGGGGCGGGCTCGCGTCCTTCCTCGCCAACCTCGCGCCGGCCAATCCGGTCAAGGCCGCCGCCGACGACGCCATCCTCGGCATCGTCGTCTTCGCCATCGCCTTCGGTTTCGCCGTCACCCGCCTCGGCCCCAGCCGCCGCGCGCCGCTGGTCGGCTTCTTCGAGGCCGTGTCCGAGACCATGATCATCATCGTCCACTGGGTGCTGCTGGCCGCCCCGATCGGCGTCTTCGCCCTGTCGATGGGCGTGGGTCTGAACGCCGGCCTCGGCGCCCTGGGCACCCTCGGCCACTACGTCGCCATGGTGGTGCTGGCCCAGATCGGCCTGATCCTGCTGATTTACGCCGTCGCCGTCCCGTGGGGCCGCATCGGCCTCGCCCGCTTCGCCCGCGGGATCATCCCCGCCCAGGTGGTGGCCTTCTCGACCCAGTCCTCGCTGGCCAGCCTGCCGGCCATGGTCGAACAGGCGCGCACCACCCTCGGCGTCTCGACCGCCACGGCGGGTCTGGTCCTGCCGCTGGCGGTGGCGGTGTTCCGCATCACCAGCCCGGTCGCCAACCTCGCCGTGGTCATCTACGTCGCCCATCTGCACGGCGTCGACCTGACCCCGGCCGCCTGGATCGCCGGCGGTCTGACGGCCATCGCCATCTCCATCGGCTCGGTCGGCCTGCCGGGCCAGGTCAGCTTCTTCGTCTCCATCGCCCCCATCTGCCTGGCCATGGGCGTGCCGATCCAGGTCCTGCCCCTGCTGCTGGCGGTCGAGGTCATCCCCGACATCTTCCGCACCATCGGCAACGTCACCGGCGACCTCGCCGCGGCCCGCATCGTCGAGGGCCGGGACGCGGCAGCCGAGCCCGACCCGGCGGCGGGGATCTAGGAGGCCTCACCGCCGCCGCCTCTCCCGCCGAAACGAGTCCGCGACCCACATCTGCTCCATCGCCTCGACCGCCTTGGCCAGGGCGCGCGCCTCCGCCGCCCGCCCCTCGCTGACCAGCCAGGTGACCCGGCGCAGGGCTCGACCGGCGGCCAGATCCGGATCGACCCACGGCGGTTCCGACTCGGTCGCCAACAGCGCCAGCGGCGCCAGGACGGGCGGCGCGGGCAAGGCGCCGGGCGCCGGTTTCAGGTCCAGTTGTTCGGCGATGCGGCTGCGGGTCCAGCCCTCCGCCATGGCCCGTCGCCTCAGGTTCGACAGTCCCACGTCGAACCGCCGCGCCACCGACGGCGCCGACTCCCCGGCGACATAGGCCTCCCGCGCCCGCGCCCAGGTCTCCGGGCCCCGATATTTGCGCAGACGATGGTGTTCCATGCGGGGATCGTCGCACGGTGTTACGTCAGAATCGGACGTACCTTGCCCCCGTCCTCCTCGGCCTCGACCCGGGAATGACGGCGGGGGCGGCCGATGTCCCGCCTGTCCCGCCTGTCCCGGTCCGTGTCTCGCCTTTGTCGCGGAATTGTCCTCGTCCCGTCCCGGATTTGTCCCGCCTTTCCCGGCCGGATGTCCCGCGACTGGCTGGCGGACCTGTCCGGCCCCGTCCCGTCGCCGGGCGCGCCGGACTGGTCGAAATCGTCACGAGCGTGGTCGGCGGTCAGGACGCCAGCATCGCCGCGATCAGGTCGGCGGCGCGGCCGGCTCCGTCTTCCGTCCGGACGGCGTCGCCCAGGGCGGCGGCGCGAGCCGTCGTCGCCGGTTCGCCCAGCAAGCCGTCCAACGCCGCGACGATCCGCTCCGTGCGATAGCCGGACCGCGACAGGGTCGCGCCGCATCCCAGACGCGCGATCCTTGCGCCATTGTCGTACTGATCGCCCAGATGCGGCACGACCAGCTGCGGCCGGCCCCCGCGCAGCGCCTGCTGGGTCGTGCCGACGCCGCCCTGATGCACGATGGCGGCGGCGCGCGGGAACAGCAGGGAGAAAGGCGCATACGGCGCGGCCACGGCGTCCGGACCGTCGGCGACGGACAGGTCGCCCTGCGGACCGACCAGCAACACGGCGCGGCGCCCGAGCCTGCGGGCCGCCGCCAGACTCTGGACGTAGAAGTCGCCCGCTATGTTCACCGCCGCGCTGCCGAGGGTGAAGACGACCGGCGCCGGCCCTTCCGCGAGAAAGGCGTCGAGGGCCGGCGGCAGGACCGCGGGGCCTCCGGCGTCGCTGTCATAGGCGGCATGGCCCGCGACCTCGAACCGCGCCGGCGCATCCGGCTGGCGCGGGCTCAACAGAGGCGAATACAGCCCCAGCGACAACGCGCCCGCCCGCACGCCGTCGAACACCGGATTCAGCTCGGTGGGGGCCAGCCCCAGACCCTGCCGCACCGCATTGATGGGTCGCTTCCAGTGCGCCGTGGTGGCCCGGCCCAGCGCCAGCGTCGTCCGGTTCAGCCACAGTCGCGGGCCGCCCGCCGCCGGCGCCAGCCATGGCGCGGAGGGCAGGAAGGGCGGATCGAAGGCCGACATCACGACCGTCGGCTGCAGGGCGATCGGCACGAAGGGCACGCCCAGACGTTCCGCGGCCATGGCCGCCCCGGCGGCGAAGGTCGATCCTCCGATCGCGACGCAGCCCTCCGCGACGGCGATCATCTGGCGGGCGGCCGTGTCCAGATACGGCAACATGATCCGCTCGAACAGAAACCGGTCCGAGCGGGCGATGGCCTCGGTGATCCCGGCCAGCGACATGCCCAGATCGGCGTTCAGCCGCGCCAGGCTGGGGCCCACGGCGTGAAAGCCCAGACCCTCGGCCTCGACCTTGACGCGATACTCGTCGGACGAGGCGATCTCGGCGCGGAAGCCGCGCGCCTGCAGCGCCTTGCCCACGGCGATGAAGGGATGAAGGTCGCCGAGGGAGCCGGCGGTCGCCAGAACGATGCGACCGCCGTGGCCCATCAGCCGTAGTCCTGGATCGGCCGCACATCCAGATCGCCGGCCTTGATCGCCCCGATGGCCTGGGACGCCGCCAGGGCGCCCGCCGCCGTGGTGTAGTAGGGGATCTTCATCATCAGGGCGGTGCGGCGCAGGCTGAAGCTGTCCTGCAGCGACTGCTTGCCCTCGGTGGTGTTGAAGACCAGCTGGACGTCGCCGTTCTTCATCGCGTCGACGATGTGCGGCCGGCCTTCCAGCACCTTCCTGACCAGCCCGACCTCATAGCCCCGCTCGGTCAGATAGCCGTGCGTCCCCGCCGTGGCGATAATCGAAAAGCCCTCGGCGATCAGCGTCTTCACCGCCTCGACGATGAACGGCTTGTCGTCCTCCTTGACCGAGACGAAGGCGCAGCCGGCGACGGGCAGGGTGGTGCCGCCGCCGATCTGGCTCTTGGCGAAGGCGCGGGCGAAGGCGGGGGCCATGTCGGTCTCGCCGTCGCGCTTCCAGTCCAGTCCCATGACCTCGCCGGTCGAGCGCATCTCGGGACCCAGGATGGTGTCGACCCCGGCGAAGCGGGCGAAGGGGAACACGGCTTCTTTCACCGCAATGTGGTCGTACGGCTTGTCGGTCAGGCCGAAGGACTTCAGCGGCACGCCGGCCATGACCTTGGCGGCGATGGAGGCCACCGGCTGACCGATGGTCTTGGCCACGAAGGGCACGGTGCGGCTGGCGCGCGGATTGACCTCCAGCACGAAGATGCGCGGGCTTTCGCTGTGCGGCTCCTCGATGGCGAACTGGACGTTCATCAGGCCGCGCACCTTCAGCGCCTTGGCCATGGCCTCCGTCTGGCGCTTCAGCTCGGCGACGATGTCCGCCGACAGCGAGAACGGCGGCATCGAACAGGCGCTGTCGCCCGAGTGCACCCCGGCCTCCTCGATATGCTCCAGCACGCCCGCCACGAACACGGTCTCGTCGTCGCACAGGGCGTCGACGTCCACCTCGGTGGCGCGGTTCAGATAGTGGTCGATCAGCACCGGGTCGTCGCCCGACACCCGCATGGCCTCGCCGACATAGCGGTCCAGCTGTTCGCGGTCGTGGACGATGACCATGCCGCGTCCGCCCAGCACATAGGAGGGGCGCAGCACGACCGGATAGCCGACCTCGTCCGCCTTCTGCGCGGCCTCCTCGGCGCTGCGCGCCAGGCCGTTGGGCGGCTGCATCAGGCCGATGTCGGTCAGCATGACCTGGAACCGCTCGCGGTCCTCGGCCAGGTCGATGGAGTCGACGCTGGTGCCCAGGATCGGCACGCCGTCCTCCTGCAGCGCATGGGCCAGCTTCAGCGGCGTCTGGCCGCCGAACTGGACGACGACGCCGATCAGGTTTCCGTTCGAGCGCTCGACGTCGATCAGCTCCAGCACGTCCTCGGCCGTCAGCGGCTCGAAATACAGGCGGTCGGAGGTGTCGTAGTCGGTCGAGACGGTCTCGGGGTTGCAGTTGACCATGATCGACTCGACGCCGATGTCGGCGAAGGCGAAGGCCGCGTGACAGCAGCAGTAATCGAACTCGATCCCTTGCCCGATCCGGTTCGGTCCGCCGCCGAGAATGATGGCCTTCTTGCGGTCCGACGGGTCGGATTCGCACTGCGGAACCTGGCCCAGGGCGCCGGTCTCATAGGTCGAATACATATAGGCCGTGGCGCTGGCGAACTCGGCGGCGCAGGTGTCGATACGCTTGAACACGGGGCGGACGTTCAGGGCGCGGCGGGCCTTGCGCACGGCGGCCTCGGTCGTGCCGGTCAGCTGGGCGAGGCGGGCGTCGGCGAAGCCCTTGGCCTTGAGCTTGCGGAAGTCGGTGGCGTCGGTCGGCAGGCCCGTGACGCGGATGTGGCCCTCGGTCCGCACGATGTCGGCGATCTGCCTCAGGAACCACGGCTCGTAGGAACAGGCGGCATTGACCTCCTCGACCGACAGGCCGTGACGGAAGGCCTGGGCGATGACCAGAATGCGGTCCGGCGTCGGCTGGCCCAGCGCCCGCACCACGGCCGCCCGCGCCGAGGCCTCGTCCTCGACGTCGACGACGCCGTCGATGTCGATCTCGTTGAAGCCGGTCAGGCCGGTCTCGAGCCCGCGCAGGGCCTTCTGCATCGACTCCTGGAAGGTCCGGCCGATGGCCATGACCTCGCCGACCGATTTCATCGAGGTCGACAGGGTCGCCTCGGCGCCGGGGTATTTCTCGAAGGCGAAGCGCGGGATCTTGGTGACGACATAGTCGATGCTCGGCTCGAACGAGGCGGGCGTGACCATGGTGATGTCGTTGGTCAGTTCGTCCAGCGTATAGCCCACGGCCAGCCGGGCGGCGACCTTGGCGATCGGGAAGCCGGTGGCCTTGGAGGCCAGCGCCGAGGACCGCGACACCCGCGGGTTCATCTCGATCACCACCATGCGGCCGTCGGCGGGATTGATCGCCCACTGGACGTTCGATCCGCCGGTCTCGACGCCGATCTCGCGCAGCACGTTGATCGAGCCCGTGCGCATCCGCTGGTACTCTTTATCCGTCAGCGTCAGGGCCGGGGCGACGGTGATGCTGTCGCCGGTGTGCACCCCCATCGGATCGATGTTCTCGATCGAGCAGATGATGATGCAGTTGTCCGCCTTGTCGCGGACCACCTCCATCTCATACTCCTTCCAGCCCAGCACGCTTTCCTCGACCAGCACCTCGGTGGTCGGCGACAGGTCCAGGCCGCGTTCGACGATCTCGCGGTATTCCTCGACATTGTAGGCGATGCCGCCGCCGGTGCCGGCGAGGGTGAAGGACGGGCGGACGATGGCCGGCAGGCCGACGAAGGCCAGGGCGTCCTCGGCCTCGTCGATGTGATGGATGGCCTTGGAGCGCGGGCTTTCGAGGCCCAGCTTGTCCATGGCGTCGCGGAATTTCTGGCGATCCTCGGCCTTGTCGATGACGTCGGCCTTCGCCCCGATCATCTCCACGCCCCACTTCTTCAGCGCGCCCGAAGCATCGAGAGCCAAGGCCGTATTGAGCGCCGTCTGCCCGCCCATGGTCGGCAGCAGGGCGTCGGGCCGCTCTTTCGCGATGATGCGCTCGACGAACTCCGGCGTGATCGGCTCGATATAGGTGGCGTCGGCCACCTCCGGGTCGGTCATGATCGTGGCCGGATTGGAATTGACCAGGATGACCCTATATCCCTCGGCCTTCAGCGCCTTGCAGGCCTGGACGCCGGAATAGTCGAATTCGCACGCCTGTCCGATCACGATGGGCCCCGCCCCGATGATCAGTACAGATTGGATGTCTGTGCGCTTAGGCATTGTTTTTACAGAACTTTCAGTTCGTCACGACCGCGCACTCCCAGCCGTCGTAGTCCAGCTGGAAGGCCGCGGCCCAGGATTGCATCATGGAGGACACCGGGCCGAACGACCCCTCGTCCACCGCCATCGTCGTCTCGAGGATCGTGCAGTCGTCCTGCCCCCGCGTCAGGAACCCCGCCCGCTTCGCCACCTCGGCCAGATCGTCGTGATCCCCCGCCCCGTAGAAGTAGAACAGGGTGTGCCGCGGCGTGACGCCGCTGTCGCCATGCGCCGCGAGGGACGCCCGGACCATGGCGTCGCGCTCTTCGTGAGGGACGTCGTCATGGGTCAAGGCGGGCTGTTCTCCTCGCGCGCGCGGGCCCGGCGCGGGCCATGAGCCGGCGCGGGGCGCTTTGGTTGTCGGTTAAGCGGCCCGTCTAAAGACGGGGCGGCGAGGGAGCAAGCGCTTATCCGTCTGACCGCGCGTCGATCCAGTCGGGCAGGGCGGCGATGCTGTCGAGCGCGCCGTAACGCGGGTGGGCTTCGGGCGCGTCCGCGAGCTCGTGCGCCCAGGTTACGGCGTAGGGGATGTGGACCGCGAAGGCTCCCGCTTCCAGCGCCGGCAGCACGTCGGACTTCATCGAGTTCCCGGCCATGACGGCCTCGTCCGGTCCCGTGCCATGCCGGGCGAACACCCGCTCGTAGGTCGTCCGGTCCTTTTCCGAGACGATCTCCACGGCCGCGAACAGGTCGCCCAGGCCCGAGGCCGCCAGCTTGCGCTCCTGGTCCAGCAGATCGCCCTTGGTGACCAGCACCAGCCGGTAGCGCTCCGACAGCCGCGCCAACGCCTCGTCGACGCCGGGCAGGGTCTCGACCGGATGGGCCAGCATCTCCCGGCCCGCGGCGAGGATTTCCCGGATCGCGCCGGCCGGCGGCTCCCCGTCGCACATCTCCATCGCCGTCTCGATCATCGACAGGGTGAAGCCCTTCACGCCATAGCCGTAGAGCCGCAGATTGCGCCGCTCGATCTCGGCCAGCCGGGCCTCGATGGCGGCGTTGTCGTGATCGGTCAGCAGGTCGAGGAACCGCGCCTGGGTCAACCGGAACACGGTCTCGTTGTGCCAAAGCGTGTCGTCGGCATCGAGGCCGACCGTGGTGATGGTCATGGGCGCATCCGGTTCAGGGCGACCTCCTCCTGACTTGAGGCCCCGCCATGGTCAACGGCCTTTGACCACGTTCGTAAGCGATGTGTTTTCACCTTGAGGCGCTGCGTGTTTGCGGGGGAAGTGCTTTTCGACCGGCGGGAGAAACGGTCATGAGGAACGACCCGGCGTCTCAGGCGGGCTTCGCGGGCTCTTTGGGACATAATGTGGCCGGGGACGACCCGGGGCACGCGATCGCCCGCATCGGCGAGCGCCGCTCCTACGCCGCCCCTTACGAAAGCCTGACCTTCACGATCATGACCCGGGCGCGCCGGGAATTGGTCGTCACCCTCGCGGCCCAACCCGTCTTCGATCTGGCCCGGTCGACCCCGGTCGCGCGGCGCATCCGGCGAAGCGTCCGGCATCGCGGCGGTGAAAGCGCCTTGATCGGTCTCGGCCGGCGCACGCTCGAGCCTGCGGACCTGATCCACATCGACACCCAGACCCTCAAGAACGGATTGGACCTGCTGCGGCTCGGCAGCGAGGACAGCGGGGTATTGCCGGCCTTCTGGCGCACGGTGGCGTCGAGCGGCGGGCGGTTTGACCTGCTGTATGAGGAGATGCAGCACGATGCGGCGCCAGGAACCCTGCTGGTCGAGGTCCTGGGCGGGCTGGAGCAGGCGCCGCCCGAGGCGGTGCAGGAGGCGATCCAGCATTTCGAGCGCGGTTCTCTCGGCATGATCCTGCATATCGCGCCCGACCCCGGCGCGGCGCTGAGGCTGTCGCGGGCGGGCGCCCACTGCCTCGCCATCGATTTCGCCGGCGTCGAGCACGAGAGCGCCTACGAATGGCATGCGGCGGCGCAGTTGATCGGCGCCGCCCGCCAGGCCTGCCCGCAGCTGATGCTGCTGAACCTGCGACCCGATCGGGGACTGGCCGCGCAGGCGGCCGGGGCGACGCACGCGGTGTTCGCCGGCATGGACGCCGTCGTCGTCTGACGATGGCTTGACGAGGCGCCGGGCGGCGGGCCTTGGTTGATCCATGACCGACACCTCCCCATCCATGCCCCTGCCGGACCCGGCGCTGACCGACAGACACAAGCTGGGCTGGGGGCTGGCGGCGCTGGTCGTGGCCGGCAACATGATCGGATCGGGCCTCTATCTGTTGCCGGTCAGCCTCGCCCCGACCGGCGGTTCGTCGCTGATCGGCTGGGTGGTGGCGGCGGCGGGCGCGGCGACGCTGGCGCTCGTATTTGGCGCGCTGGGACGGCTGCGGCCGGAGGCGGACGGGCTGGCCGGGTTCGCCGAGAGCGGGCTGGGCCGGTTCGCCGGCTTCAATGTCTCGCTGGCCTTCTGGTCGGCGTGCCTGATCGGCAATGTCGCCGTCGCCGTGGCCGCGACCGGCTATCTCGGCTTCTTCTGGCCGATGCTGAGGGACCCGACCGCGGCGACCTTCTGCAACCTGGCGATCATCTGGATCGCGACCGGCGCCTATATCATCGGCGCGAGGACGGCGTCCTGGCTGGCGGCCGTGGCCCTCGTCGTCGGGCTCGTCCCGATTCTGATCGCGGTGGTGGCCGGGGCGCGGGCCTTCGATCCGGCCCTGTTCGCCGCGTCCTGGAGCCCGTCGGGGGCGCCGCTGTTCGAAACCGTGCCGGCCTCGCTGGCCATCATCTTCTGGGCCTATCTGGGCGTCGAGAGCGCCGCCGCCCTGTCGCGGCGGGTGCGCAACCCGGCGAAAGACGTCGGGCGGGCCTCGATCGCGGGGGTGGCGCTGGCGACCGCGGTCTATGTCGCCGCGACCGTCTCGGTCTTCGGGGTCATCCCGCTGGCCGAAATCGCGGCCTCCTCGAGCCCCTACGCCGATCTGGCGCAACGGGTGTTCGGCGGATCGATCGCCGGCCTCGTCGCCGTCTGCGCCATCATCAAGACGATCGGCACGGTCGGCGGCTGGGTGATGATGGGCGGAGAGACGGCCCGGGCGGCTGCCCGGCAGGGCTATCTGCCGTCGGGGTTCGGCGCGGGAGACCGGACGCCGGTGGCCAATCCCCTGCTGGGGGCGGCCATCATGAGCGTGGTCACGGTGCTGTCGGGTCAGCCCACCCTGGGCCAGCAGTTCGGCCTGCTGGTGGGCGTGGTTTCGGTCCTGACCCTGGTCGTCTACGGCGTCTGCTCGGTGTCGCTGTTCCGGCTGGCGCGTCGCTCGCGGGCCCGGGTCATCGCCTTGGC
>JAXHTU010000059.1:0-18949 GCA_034189955.1 Pseudomonadota bacterium
TCGCAATCGACGTGCGGGGTGTAGTCGCCGCGGTGTTTGCCGCGCAGACGGTTGGCGATGAAGGTCGCGAGACGGCCCACCACGACGCCTTCGGCGTCGATATGGATCCATTTCTTCGTGACCTCGGCCGGCTTCAGCGCGACCGTGGTGCTCTTCAGCATTGTCGGGGTTTCCTGGGACAGACGAACATGTGGGCTCTCCCGACGACCGGGATGAGCGGAAGGCGCGCTGATAGAGGAAGGCCGCCCCGAGGTCAATGCAGTCGCACGCACCGACTTTCGGCTAGTACATTGAAAATCAGACCATTTTCCAATACGGTATTAAATTACCGCATCGAATTCGGCGTCACTCCGCCTCGATGACCTCGACCACGGCGCGGGCGAGCTCGTTCGGCACGGCGAAGCTGAGCACATATTGTTCGATCTTCCAGCCCGCGTCGGTCTTGCGCAGCACGCCGGAGCCGCGGGTCACGCCATAGGACTGGCTGTCCAGCACCTCGTCGAACCAGGCGATGCACTGGCATTCGATCGGCGCCATCGTCACCGTCCGTTCGACCGGCCGGTAGGTCCACCCCTGCCCGCGCGCGAAATACGGTTCGGCGTAGGCGCGGAACTGGGCCAGGGTCCATCGCTCCGCGGCGTCCGTGCCGATGAACCGGGCGTCCTCGGTGAACAGGCCGAAATAGGTCCCGCCGTCGGCATTGGCGGCGGCGACATGCAGGGCGTCTATGGTCGCTGCGACATCCTCCTCGGGCGTTCCCGGGGGTGCGACGGCGAGGGCGAGGGCGGCGACGAGGGCGAGCATCGGAAACCTCCGGCGGATGACGGCCCCCAGCCTAGACCGGCCTGCCCCGAAAGTCCGGGTCCCGATTTATTTAACCGCCCGGTTGACAACGCATCCACCCCAGTGCATTTAACCTCTCAGTTACGCACGAAGTCGCCCCATGCAAACCGATCCGCTCAGCGCCAAATTCGCGGCCCTCGCCGACCCCACCCGTCGGGCCATTCTGGCGCGGCTGTGCGAAGGCGAGGCCAGCGTCAACGATCTGGCCGAGCCGTTCGACATGAGCCTGCCGGCCGTGTCGAAGCATCTGAAGGTGCTGGAGAAGGCCGGACTGATCAGCCGCGGCCGCGAGGCCCAGTGGCGGCCGGCCCGGCTCGAACCCATGGGGCTGAAGGGCGTCGCCGAGTGGCTGGAGCACTACCGCCGCTACTGGGACGCCAGCTTCGACCGCCTCGACGCCTACCTCAAGAAAATCCAGAAAGGAGACCCCGATGGCCAAGGACACTGAAGAGAACCCCTGCCACACCGACGGCGCGGCCCACGAGCACGTGCTGACCCTGCGCCGCGTCCTCGACGCCACGCCGGAACGGATCTGGAAGGCCTGGATGACGCCCGAGCTGCTGCAGCAGTGGTTCGCGCCGAAGCCGTGGACGATCTCCGATGTCGAGCTCGATCCGCGCCCCGGCGGCGTGTTCAACTTCGTCATGCACGGACCGGACGGCGAACGCTTCCCGAACAGCGGCATCTTCCTCGAGGCCATTCCGAACCGTCGCTGGATCACGACCGACGCCCTCACCCCCGACTGGCGCCCGGCCGGCCAGCCCTTCATGGTCGGCACGGTCGAGCTGACCCCGCGCGAGGACGGCAGGACCGACTATGTCGCCACCGCCCGGCACTGGAACGCCGAGACGATGAAACAGCACGAGGCCATGGGCTTCCATGAAGGCTGGGGCCAGTGCGCCGATCAGCTCGCCGAGCTGCTGAAGACCCACTGACACGCCCCGGCCGCGACCGGATCCGCTGAAGAGCCCGCCCGATGACCCTTGTCGAAAACGTCGCCAGCCGACCCACCCTGCGGATGCAGCGCCATTTCGATGCGCCGCGGCCGCTGGTGTGGCGGGCCTGGACCCATCCCGAGATCATGGTGCTGTGGATGGGTCCGGTCGAATGGCCGGCGGTCAGCGCCAGCCAGAACCTGCGGGTCGGCGGCGCCTGGCGCGCCTGCCTGCGCTCCCCCGACACCGGCCACGACCTGTGGCAAGGCGGGGTCTATCGCGAGATCGTCCCTGACGAGCGGCTGGTCTTCACCTTCAAGTGGGACGAATCCCATGAGGACGGGCCGCCCGTGGAAACGCTGGTGACTGTCCATCTCAGCGATACGCCGGACGGCGGCACCCTGATGGACTTCACCCACGAGGGTCTGAAGTCCGAACAGAGCCTGACCGGCCACAAACACGGCTGGACCAGCACCTTCGAGCGGCTGGAGTCCTTCCTGGCCGCCGGCGGCGCCGCGTGAGCCCGTCCGGTCCCACAGTTCAGTAGCGACGCCCCGGCGTCACGCGTTCGGTTTCACCCTGCTCGAGGAGCCAGACCATGAAGATCGTGACCAGCCTCAGCTTCCGCGGCGAGTGCCGCGAAGCCTTCGAATTCTATGCCAAGGTTCTCGGCGGGGAGATCACCGCCGCCATGACCTATGGCGACGGGCCGCCCGATATGCCGATCGGCCCCGAGTACAGGGACTGGCTGATGCACTGCTGGCTGCAGGTCGGCGACCAGGCGATCATGGGCTCCGACTCGCCGCCCGAATTCGCGCCGCCGCCCGACCAGCTCAAGAACGGCTTCGACGTCACCCTGCATACGGAGGACGTCGCCGAGGCCCGTCGCTGGTATGACGCCCTGTCCGAAGGCGGCAAGGCGTCCATGCCGTTCGGCGAGACCTTCTGGTCGCCCGGGTTCGGCATGCTGACCGACCGGTTCGGCGTGCCGTGGATGGTCAATGTCATGCCTGCCGCCGACTGGAGGCCCGGCGCATGAAGGCCTCTCCCTCCGTCTGGATCGGGCGGGCGATGAGCGGGCTGTTCGTCCTGTTCATGCTCGCCGCCTCGGTCGCTCCGAAATACGCGGCGCCCGCCATGGTCGCCGAGCAGAACATGACGCCGCTGGGCTGGCCCGGCGAATATCTGATGCTGATCGCCTCGATCGAGCTGGTCTGCGTCATCCTCTATGTCATTCCCCGCACCAGCCTTCTGGGCGCGGTGCTGATGACGGGACTGCTGGGCGGGGCCGTCGCCGCCAATCTGCGGGCCGAGATGCCGCTGTTCAGCCATACCCTCTTCGGGGTGTATCTCGGCCTGGTGATGTGGGGCGGGCTTTGGCTGCGCGACAGCGCCCTGCGCGCCGCCTTTCCCCTTCGGAAGGCCTCCGCATGAGCATCGACCCGGACCATCCCTGACCGCCTTCGCCCTCTGTCGATCCGCCGCGGTCGACGCCCCGCCACGAAGAGGAGACCCTCATGCGGAAGATCAGAACCGCCACCTTCGTCAGCCTCGACGGCGTCATGCAGGCGCCCGGCGGCCCCGGGGAGGACACCACCGGCGGCTTCGCCTTCGGCGGCTGGGTCTGGCCCTTCTTCGACGAGGCGGCGGGCGGGCTGATGGACGAGGCCATGGGCGAGAACTACGACCTGCTGCTCGGCCGCCGGACCTGGGAGATCTTCGCCGCCTACTGGCCTTACCGGGACGACGACATGGCCCGCACCTTCAACGCCATCAACAAATACGTCGCCGCCGGTCCGGAGACGCCCCTGACCTGGGCCCACAGCCACCGGCTGGAAGGCGATCTGGCGCAGGCGGTGCGGGCGCTCAAGGCCACGGAGGGCCGCGACCTGCTGATCCAGGGATCCAGCGAGGTGATCCATACCCTGCTGGCGCATGACCTGATCGACCAGCTGACCCTGCTGACCTTCCCCATCGTCCTCGGCGCCGGCAAGCGGGTGTTCGACGGCGGGTCGCGGCCCCGGGCGTGGGAACTGACGCGGACGCGCCAGAACGGGTCGGGCGTGGTCGTCCACACTTACGACCGGACCGACCGGCCGCCGCCGACCGGCTCGTTCGGCGAGATCGAGGCCGGCGAGGCCGAAAAGGCGCGGCAGGAACGCTGGAAACGCGAGGACGGCGCCTAGCGGTTCATCGCCGTCGGGAAGGCCCGGCCCAGCGCCTCGGCCATTCCCTGCTGCGACAGCAGGAAAACCGCCTCGCGCTGGTGATAGTTGTTGGACAGCACGATCACCGTCACGTCCGCGTCCGGCTGATGCGTGATCAGGTTGCGGAACCCCGACCAGCTGCCGGTGTGATAGATCTGGCGGTCGAGGAAGTCGGGCCGCACCTGCCGTCCCAGGCTGTTGGAGAACAGGCCGTAACCCCAGTCGCGCCGCGGACGGCCGCGCTCGTCCGGCCAGTCGGCCGGCGCGTGATCCGCGATCATCTGCGCATAGCTTTCGGCGCTCAGCAGGCCGCCGCCGTGCAGGGCGCGGTTCCACACCAGCAGGTCGTCCAGCGTCGAATACAGCGCCCCGGCGGCGAAGATGATGCTGACGTTGTGATCGGGCTGCGGCGACGGGGGGCCGCCGAGGTTGGCGTAGCCCATGACCACATCGGACCGGTCGTCCTCGACCCCGGTATCGGCCATGCCCAGCGGGACGAAGAAGGCGTCGCGCAGATAGTCGCCCAGCGACAGGCCGCTGGCCCGCTGGACGACATGACCCAGCAGATTATAGGCGGCGTTGTTATAGCGGATCTTCGTGCCCGGCGGGAACTGAAGGCCGTACTGGGCGGAATCAGCGGTCAATTCGTCGGGCGTTGCCGGGGTCACCCGGCGCATGCCCCAGCCCGGACGGGCCATCAGGTCGGGGATGCCGGAGGTGTGCGAGAGCAGGTGGTGCAGCCGGACCGGCGCCCAGGCCGCCGGACAGTCGTCGACCCAGCGGCACAGCGGATCGTCGACCGACAGCCGGCCCTCGTCCTGCAGCCGCAGGATCGCGGCGGCGGTGAACTGTTTGCTGACCGAGGCGAGGCGGAAGCGCGAGTCCAGCGCCAGCGGCTGGTTCGTGCTGCGGTCGGCGAACCCGTAGACCTGGCGGAACAGGATCTGGTCGCCCTTGGCCACCAGCACCCCGCCGGTGAAGGCGCCCGAGCCGCCCCAGCGATCCAGCTGTTCGGTCAGCTGCGGCAAGTCCTGGACCACGACCACGGCCGGGCGGGCCGGCAGGGGCTCGGGCGCCGGCGCCTCGGGCGCGGGCCGGACGGTGGCCCAGGCGACCACGGCGGCGGAAAGGATGATCAGGACGGCGAGAACGGCCATCGCCAGGCGGGGGTGGCCGCCCGAGTGTCTGGGTACGTGGAACAAGGGTCTAGACGTCGTAATCCAGCCCGAACTGGGCATACAGGGCGCGGCTGTCCTGCCATTTCGGATCGACCTTGACCGTGATGAACAGGTGGACCGGGCGGTCCAGAAGTTCGGTCAGCTCCTCGCGCGACTTCTGGCCGATCCATTTCAGCGTCTGGCCGCCCTTGCCCAGCACGATCGGCCGCTGGCTCTCGCGCTCGACATAGATGGTCTGTTCGATCCGGGCCGAACCGTCGGCCTTGTCCTCGAAGGCTGTCGTCTCGACGGCCGCCGAATACGGCAGCTCCTCGTGGACGCGCAGATAGACCTTCTCGCGCGTGATCTCGGCGGCCAGCACCCGCATCGGCACGTCGGCGGACTGGTCTTCCGGATACAGCCACGGCCCCTCGGGCATGGCCCGCGCCAGACGCTGCTTCAGATCGTCGACGCCGTCGCCGCTGAGCGCCGAGATCATATAGACCTCGGAATAGACGCCGGTTTCGAACATGGCGTGGGAAAGGGCCAGCAGGGTGTCGCGGCGCATGCCGTCGATCTTGTTCAGCGCCAGGATGACCTGGGTGTCGGTCGCCTTCAGGTTGGCGATGATCGTCTCGGTGTCCTCGGCCGAGCGCCGGTCGGCGGCCTGGCCTTCCTTGCCTTCCGAGGCGATGTGCGAGGCGGCGTCGATCAGGTGCACGACGACGTCGGCGTCGGAGGCGCCGCCCCAGGCCGAGGCCACCATGGCGCGGTCCAGCCGGCGCCGGGGGGTGAAGATTCCCGGGGTGTCGACCAGCACGATCTGGGCGTCGCCCTCGATGGCGATGCCGCGCACGGGAAAGCGCGTGGTCTGGACCTTCTGGGTGACGATCGAGACCTTGGTCCCGGTCAGGCGATTGACCAGCGTGGACTTGCCCGCATTGGGCGCGCCGATGATGGCGGCGAATCCGGCTCGCTGGGTCTGGGGGTCGGTCAAATCACGCCTTCACGCTGCAGCAGGCCGATCGCGGCCGCCTTCTCCGCGTCCTGACGCGAACGGCCCGGTGCGGTCAAGGGCGGATATCCCTCGACGCTGGCCTCGACGGTGAATGTCGGAGCGTGATCCGAGCCCGTGCGCCCGACGATCCGGTAGGCCGGCAGGGGTTTTCCCAGCGACAGCGCCCATTCCTGCAGCGCCGATTTCGGATTGGTCAGCGACTTGCGCGGCGGCGCCGCCAGCTCGGCGCTCCAGGCCCGCTCGAACACCACCCGCGCCGCCTCGATCCCGCCGTCCAGCCAGGCGGCGGCGAGGATGGCCTCCATGGCGTCGCCCAGCATCCCCTCGCGGCGACGGCCGCCCTGCTTGGCCTCGCCGGGCGACAGCCGCATGGCGTCGCCGACGCCGAGGGCCTCGGCGGCGCGGGCGCAGGTCGCCTTGTCGACCAGGGCGTGCAGGCGCGACGACATCTCGCCTTCGTCGGCGCCCGGCAGATCGCGCACCAGACGGTCGGCGACCAGCAGGCCGAGGACCCGGTCGCCCAGGAACTCCATCCGCTGATTGTCGAGGAACGGCCGCCCCCGCGCGTCGCGGCCGGCCCCCTCCCCCACGCTGGCGTGCGTCAGGGCCTGATCCAGCAGCGACGGATCGCGGAAGACGTGACCGAGTTTGGACGCAAGCGCCGCGACCGCCACGGCCCGCCGGTTCGCCATCAGTTGAGGACGGTGAAGAACCGGCTCGGACGAACCTTGGAGAACCAGCTGACGGGGTTCCACAGCGACGCGCCCGGCGACCACGAGAACAGGATGATCTCGGCCTTGCCGATCAGGTTTTCCGCCGGCACCAGACCGACGCCGTTGGCGTCCTGGGCGTAGCGGCTGTCGACCGAGTTGTCGCGGTTGTCGCCCATCATGAAGTAGTGGCCTTCCGGAACCTCGAAGACCGGAGTGTCGTCGACCTCGTTGCCGGGACCGAAATCCTGGATGGTGAAAGTCTTGCCCTCGGGCAGGGTCTCACGCGCCTGGATCACCGGCATGCCGTACATGTTGGTGGCGTCCTGGCCGCTGACGACCACGTCGCGCACCGGCTGGTCGTTGATGTGCAGCACATTGTTGATCATCTGCACCCGGTCGCCCGGCAGGCCGATCACACGCTTGATGTAGTCCGTCTGGTTGTCGCGCGGCAGCTTGAACACCACGATGTCGCCTCGCTCCGGCTCCTGGCCGAAGATGCGGCCCTCGAACACCGGCGGGCTGAACGGAATGGCGTGCTTAGAATAGCCGTAGCTCCACTTCGACACGACGATGTAGTCGCCCTCGTAGAGGTTGGGCTCCATCGAGGCCGACGGAATGGTGAAGGGCTGGAAGAACAGGACGCGCAGGACGAAGGCGATCAGCAGGGCGAAGAAGATCGTCTTGATGATCTCGACGGTTTCGTTGCCGCCGCCCGAACCGGCTTTCTTTCCGCCTTTCTTGCCGCGCGCATAGACGGGTGTGGAATCGACGTCTTCGAAGGGAGCGTCGCCCGCGTCGCTCCAGACCGGCTGTTTCGACGATGACGCGGCCGCGGCGGCGCCGCCGCCCGCGACAGAGGCTTCGGCCGGCGTCACATGGGCCTCGGCGGCGTGGTCGTCATGGGCCGAATGGTCGCCATGGGCCGAATGGTCGCCATGGACGACCGGGTCGGGGTGGGCCGCGTGGTCGTCATGCGCGACAGGCTCATGATCCGGCGCGTGGTCGTCATGGGCGGCGTGGACCTCGTGCGCCACCGGCTCGGGATGCGCCGCCTCGGCCGGGGCAGGATCGTCGTGGCGGCCCGCGTCGGCATGGGCATCCGCCGCTTCGGCCGGATGGGCGGCGGGGCCGTGATCGTCGGGGCCGTGGATGTCCGCGGGCGCCGTGGCGGGGTCGTCGCGCGCGGGCGCAGCGGCCCCCGGGGCGTGATCGTCATGATCCCGCCCGGCGGCTTGGCCGTGGTCGTCGTGCGGCTTGTGCTCGTCGCTCATCTTGACCTGATCCCCCAGCCGCTGTGCGCGGTCTTTCAGCGGCAAAGCGGTATAACGTGATTAAGCCATCGGCAAGGCTTCGATCACCACGAAGGCGAGCGCATACGGATGCTCGTCGCTCAGCGTCAGATGTATCCGTGGTTTGTGACCGGCAGGCGTCAGTCGCGCGAGGTGCTCGGCGGCGTGTCCGGTCAGCAGCATCGTCGGCTGTCCGGACGGCAGATTCACCACCCCCATGTCGCGCCAGTAGACGTCCCGCCGCATGCCGGTGCCCAGCGCCTTGGCGCAGGCCTCCTTGGCCGAGAACCGCTTGGCGTAACTCCATGCCGGATCGGGCTTGCGGTCCGACCGGGTTCGCTCCAGCTCGGTGAAACAGCGCAGCCGGAAGCGGTCGCCATAACGATCCAGCGACCGCTGGATGCGGCGGATGTCGGTCAGGTCCGCGCCGACGCCGATGATCACGACGCCGCGTCCATGGCCGCCCGCATCCGGTGGATGGCGTGGGTCAGCCCGGTGAACACCGCCTCGCCGATCAGGAAATGGCCGATGTTGAGCTCGCGCACCTCCGGAATGGCCAACATGTCGGCGGCGGTCTCGTAGTCCAGCCCGTGGCCGGCGTGGACCTCGAGGCCCAGGTCGACGGCCTGGCTGGCGGCGGCCTGCAGCCGGGCGAACTCCAGCGCCCGGTCGTCGCCCGTCAGATGGCAATAGCGGCCGGTGTGGAACTCCACGACCTGGGCGCCCACCGCATGGGCGGCCTCGACCTGCTCCGCCGCCGGCTCGATGAACAACGACACGCGGATGCCCGCCTCGCCCAAGGCGCGCACGACCGGCGCGATCCGCGCCTCGTGGCCGGCCACGGCCAGTCCCCCCTCGGTCGTCACCTCCTCGCGCCGCTCCGGCACCAGACAGGCGGCGTGCGGCCGGTGGCGCAGGGCGATGGCCAGCATCTCGTCGGTGACCGCCATCTCGAGGTTCAGCGGCCGGCCGGCGATGGCGCACAGTTCGCTCAGCGCCTCGATGTCGGTGTCGGTGATATGCCTTCGGTCCTCGCGCAGGTGGGCGGTGACGCCGTCGGCCCCGGCCGCCAGCGCCTCGCGGGCGGCGCGGACCGGGTCGGGATGGCTTCCGCCCCGCGCGTTCCGCACGGTGGCGACATGGTCGATATTGACCCCCAGACGCACCGGCGAGACCATCGTCGCTCTCCCTATTTCGCCAGCCGCCGGCTGCCCGGATCCTCGACCGGCAGGGCCGCCAGCTCCGGCGGCAGGGCGTCGGCGGGATAGGCGGGCACATCCAGCGTCGCCAGCGCCACCAGGGGCACGCCGACGTCGGCCCGTCCGCCCGAACGGTCGACGATACAGGCGGCCGCGACCACCTCGCCGCCCGCCGCGCGGATCGCCGCGATGCATTCGCGCGAGCTCAGGCCCGTCGTCACGATGTCCTCGACCATGACCACCTTCTGGCCCGGCTCGACATGGAAGCCGCGGCGCAGTTTGAACTCGCCGCCCTCGCGCTCGACGTACATCGACGGAACCTTGAGCCAGCGCGCCGTCTCATAGCCGGGGATGATGCCGCCCACGGCCGGAGAGATGGCGACATCGACGGGGCCGACCGCCGCCGTGATCTTCTCCGCCAGCGCCTTGCACAGCCGGGCGCAGCGGGCCGCGTCCATGAACACCAGGTTCTTTTGCAGGAACACCGGACTGTGCAGCCCCGAGGACAGCACGAAATGCCCCTCGCGCAGGGCGCCGGCGGCGCGGAATTCTTCGAGAACGTCGTCTGAGGTCATGCCGCGCTGTCTAGCGCAGCCGTGACCGGGAAAGAAGCCGTCGCCGCCCATTCATTCGATGCTGCAGCCCGGCTTGAGCCCGCCCGCCAGCAGCGCGTCCCACACCCCTTCGGCGTCCTCGGCGAACCGGAACAGCTCCAGGTCCTCCGCCCGGATCATCCCGTGCCGCACCAGAACGTCGAAATTGATCGCCGAGCGCCAGTAATCCTCGTCGAACAGCACGATCGGGATGCGCGGCGCCTTGTCGGTCTGCCGCAGCGTCAGGATCTCGAACAGCTCGTCGAAGGTGCCGAACCCGCCCGGGAACACCACCAGCGCATTGGCGCGCATCGCCAGGTGCATCTTGCGCATGGCGAAATAGTGGAAGCGGAAGGTCAGCGCCGGCGTCGACCACGGATTGGGTTCCTGCTCGTGCGGCAGGGTGATGTTGAAGCCGATCGACGGCGCGCCGACGTCGCTCGCCCCGCGGTTGGCCGCGCCCATGATGCCCGGCCCGCCGCCGGTGGCGATGACATTGTCGCGCGGCTGGCCGTCGGCCCCGTGCAGCGCCCCGCCCCGCTCCGAGGCCAGTCGTCCGAAGGCCCGGGCCTCCCGGTGCCAGCGGGCATGCTCGCCCGCGCCGTCCTCGCCGATCCGGGCGCTGCCGAACACCACCAGGGTCGAGCGCACGCCCCACGCCCGCAGCGCCTCCTCGGCCTTGGCGTACTCCATCAGGAACCGCACGCCCCGCATCGAGTCGCCGAGCAGGAATTCCTCGTCCAGCGCCGCCAGCCGGTAGGACGGCGACGCCATCTGGGCCGCGTTGGCGGTCTCGTCCGTGCTCACCCGCGCGCCCGCTCGACGGTGTCGACCGACGGATTGGTGCGCAGCGCCGCCATGATCGCCGTGGCGTGTTTGGCGTCCTCGACCTCCATGTCGATGTCGACGTCGAAGAAGTCCTGCTGCCGGTGGCTCATGACCAGGTTCAGGATGTTGCCGCCGGCCTCGCCGATGATGGTCGCCACCTGGCCCAGCACCCCGGGCGCATTCTTGATCGTGGCCCGGACCCGCGCCGCGGCCACGGCCCCCTGCTCCGCCTGCGGCGTCCACTGCAGGTCCTGCCAGACCGAATCGTCGTCCGCGAACTCGGCCAGCTTCTGGCAGTCGATGGTGTGCACCGTCAGCCCCGCCTCGGGCTCCAGAATGCCGACGATCCGGTCGCCCGGCACCGGCGAGCAGCAGTGGCCGAAATGCACGCTGACGCCGGGGGTCAGTCCGCCGCCGCGCACGAACAGCCGCGCATGCTCGTCGCCGATCCGCTTGCGGTCGGGCCCCGCCTTGAGCCGGCCTTTCAGCGCCGGGAACAGGATCTCGGCGATCCGCGCCGCCGACAGCCGCCCGCGCCCGATCGCCTCATACAGGTCGTCGTCGCTGGCGAAGCCCAGCTGCTCCAGCGCCGGCCGCAGGGTCAGCTCGACGTCCGTCTTGCCGGCCCGGGTCAGGGTCTGGTCGAGGGTGGCGCGGCCCAGCTTCTGGAATTCGCCGCGCTCGGAGGTGCGGATATGCCGGCGGATCGCCGATCGGGCCCGTCCGGTCACCGTCAGCGAGCGCCAGTCGACCGGGATCTCGCGCTTGGCCCCGCGCACGATCTCGACCACGTCGCCGTTCTGCAGCTGGGTCCGCATCGGCTTCAGCTCGCCGTTGATCTTGGCCCCGACGGCCGTGTCGCCGACCTCGGTGTGGACGGCGTAGGCGAAGTCCAGCGGCATGCCGCCGCGCGGCAGGGTGATCAGCGCCCCCTTGGGGGTGAACACGAACACCTGGTCGAGATACATCTCCAGCTTGGCGTGCTCGACCCAGTCCTCGCCGCCCTCGCCATGCTCGATCACCTGCACCAGGTGGCGCAGGTTCTGCAGCGGGTCGCGCCCGCCGTCCTTCTCCATCGCCTCCTGGTCGAAGCCGTAGGACTGGTTCTTGTAGGCCCAGTGCGCCGCCACACCGTCCTCGGCCACCCGGTCCATGGCGTCGGTGCGGATCTGCATCTCGATGCGCAGCCCCGACGGCCCCACGACCGTGGTGTGCAGGGATCGGTAGTTGTTCGACTTCGGCGTCGAGATGAAGTCCTTGAACCGCTCCGGCACCATCGGCCAGGCCCGGTGGATCACGCCCAGCGCCCGGTAGCAGTCGTCCTCGGCCTCGACGATCACCCGGAAGCCGTAGATGTCGGACAGCGACGAGAACCCGACCGACTTGCGCTGCAGCTTGCGCCAGATCGAATAGGGCGTCTTCTGCCGGCCAAACACGCGGGCGTGGACGCCGGCCTCCTCCAGCACCCGCTCGACCTCGCGCGACACGCCGTCGATGGCCCGGCCATGCTCCAGCTTCAGCGCCTCCAGCCGCCGCTCGATGGCGGTCCGGGCGGTCGGGTTCAGATGTTCGAAGGCCAGCTCTTCCAGCTCGGAGGCGATCGAATGGATGCCGATCGACCGGCCCAGCGGCGCATAGACCTCCAGCGTCTCGCGGCTGATCCGCTCGCGCTTCTCCGGCTTGACGTATTTCAGCGTCCGCATGTTGTGCAGACGGTCGGCCAGCTTGACCAGCAGGACGCGCACGTCCCTGGAGATGGCGAGAATGAATTTGCGCAGGTTCTCGGCCTGACGCGTGTGCTCGGCCTGCAGCTCCAGCCGCGACAGCTTGGTCACCCCCTCGACCAGCGAGGCCACCTCCTCGCCGAACATGCCGGCGATGTCGTCGCGGGTGGCCGAGGTGTCCTCGACCACGTCGTGAAGCAGGGCGGTGACGATGGTCGCCGTGTCCAGCTTGTAGTCGGTCAGGATGCCGGCGACCTGGATCGGATGGGCGAAATAGGGATCGCCCGAGGCCCGCAGCTGCGAGCCGTGCATCTTCATCGCATAGACATAGGCGCGGTTCAGCAGCGCCTCGTCGGCGGTCGGATCATAGGCCCGGACCGCCTCGACCAGCTCGAATTGCCGCAGCACCCGGGCCTTGGGGGCCTCGGGCGCGTCGACCGGAGGGCGATCGCCCTCCGGCTCGTCGAGATTGGCAGCTTTCAGAGGCGGCGCGGGCGGCGAGGGCCGCGCCGGCAGGATGGTGATACCGTTGGCGGGTTCCGCCGTCAGTAGCGTTCCTCCTGGCCGCCGTCGCGGTCGCTTTGCAGCGCGCGGATCAGCTCGGCCTCGGCCATGTTCATGTGCTGCGGTTCGGCCAGCAGGGCGACGACCTCGGCCTCGTCCTCGGCTTCGGTGCGCTCGTCGACCCGTTGCAGGGTGACGACGATGGCTTCTTCCAGCTCGTCCGGCACGACGGTCGCGTCGGCCAGTTCGCGCAGCGCGACGACCGGGTTCTTGTCGTTGTCGCGATCGATCGTCAGGGCGGCGCCGTTGGCGATGGAGCGGGCGCGGTGACCGGCCAGCAGGACCAGACCGAAACGGTTCGGCACCTTCTCGATGCAGTCTTCGACAGTGACGCGGGCCATGAAATTCCTCGAGCGCGGGGGAGAACCGCACAAAATATAGGGTTGGAGGACATTGTGCAACGCCGCATGGGCGGGAATGAGGCGATCAGCGCATCGGCGCCGCGTCGCGCCCGACCTGCGCCGCCCGCGCCAACTCGTCCGCGCGGCCCCCGTCCGGATGTTTCCAGCCCGGCGCGATCTCGGCCAGCGGGCCCATGACGAACCGCCGGTCGGCGGCGCGGGGGTGCGGCAGGATCAATCCGTCGAGGTCGCCCGACAGCCGGCCGCAGGCGATCAGGTCCAGGTCCAGGGTCCGCGGCGCGTTCGGGGCGTCGCGCTGACGCCCGAAGGCCTCCTCGATCCGGCCCAGGGCCGCCATCAGCGCGTGCGGGTCGTGATCGGTGCGGACGATGACCACGCCATTGAGGAACGGGGGATCCTGAGGATCGGGCCAGGCGTCGGACCGCCACCACGACGAACGCTGCAGCACATCGATGCCTTCGGCGCGGAACCGCGCCAGCGCCGCCTCCAGCGCCTCGCGGCAGTCGCGCCAGACCCCCTTGTCATTGCAGCCCAGCGCGACGATGACGGCCTCGTCCAGATCGACGGCCCCGTCCATTTCGACGGCGACCGGGACGTCCATATTTTCGGAACCGATTTCCATGACGCCTTATCCGACCGAACGCACCGCCCTGTTCATCGACGGGGCCAATCTCTATTCCGCCGCCCGGGCGCTGAATGTCGACCTCGACTTCAGCAAGCTGCTGGAGATGTATCGGGGCCGGGGCGTTCTGGTTCGCGCCCATTATTACACGGCGGTGATCGAGGGCGAAGAGTTCTCGCCGATCAAGCCGCTGGTCGACTGGCTCGCCTACAATGGCTTCAGCGTCGTGACCAGGCCGGTCAAGCGTTTCACCGACGCCCAGGGCCATTCGCGGACCAAGGGCAATATGGACATCGAGATCGCCGTCGACATGATGGAACTGGCCCCGCACCTCGATCACATGGTGCTGTTCAGCGGCGACGGCGACTTCCGCCGCGTGGTCCAGGCGGTGCAGGCCAAAGGCGTCCGCGTCACCGTGGTCTCGACGGTCAAGAGCCAGCCGCCGATGATCGCCGACGAACTCAGACGTCAGGCCGACGCCTTCGTCGAACTGCAGGACCTGCTGCCGGAGATCGGGCGGGCGCGCGTGTCGTGATCCCTCTCCCATTGGGAGAGGGCTTGAGCCTCCGGGAGCGAAGCGATCGGCAAGGCGAAAGGGTGAGGGTCGGTCGTCGGGATTCGGCGCAAGCCGCGTCACTGTCCGGAGCGGCGGCTCACGCCGACTGAACGATCCGACCCTCATCCGACGGGGCTCCGCCCCGCCACCTTCTCCCATCGGGAGAAGGAATCGTGGAAGCTGCCCCCATGACCACCCCCTACCCGCCCGAAGCCCCGCGCGATTGCCCGCTCTGCCCCCGCCTGGTCGCCTACCGGATGGAGAACGCGCGCCAGAACCCCGGCTGGTGGAACGGCGCCGCCCCCTCGTTCGGCGATCCGAACGCCCGGCTGCTGGTCGCCGGCCTCGCCCCCGGCCGCACCGGCGCCAATCGCACGGGCCGGCCGTTCACCGGCGATCACGCCGGCTGGCTGCTTTACGAAACCCTGCAGAAAGCCGGCTTCGCCCGCGGCCGCTACGACCCGAACGGCGACGACGACCTCGAACTGGTCGACTGCATGATCACCAACGCCGTCCGCTGCGCCCCGCCCGGCAACAAACCCCTGCCGGTCGAGGAGGCGACCTGTCGGCCCTTCCTCCAGTCGCGCCTCGCCGCCCTGCCCCGGCTCAGGGTCATCGTCACCCTCGGCGACGTGTCGCGGCGCAATGTGCTCAAGACCCTCGGCAAACCGGCCAGCGCCATGCCGGCCGGCCACGGCTCGGAAGCCGTCGTCGGGCCCTACGTCCTGCTCAACAGCTACCACTGCTCGCGGCTCAACACGAACACCGGCCGGCTGACCGCGGCGATGTTCGAGGACGTCTTCCGTCGCGCCCGCACCCTGATCGAGGCCTGATCGACCCGCGGCCGGACCCGCCTGTTGTGCTCCCCGTGCAACGCGAATCGCTGCGCGTCGATCCCGGGAGGTCAGCACAGGAACAGCGTCACGAAACTCGCGTTGAACGACCGGGATCGGGAGGTTTCGATGCAAGGACAGTCGCGTAGCGCTTTCACCCATCAGGAGCGGAAGGTCGCCCTGTGGACCCTGTTGGCCGCGGTGTTGATCGCGGCGACGGGCCTGGTGGTCCAGCAATGGACCCGCCCCTCGCTCGGCCCGTGGAGCGGCGACCAGACGGTCGCGGCGATCCCCGGCGTGCTCGACGCCCAGCCGGTCGCCGGCGCCTCCTAATCTGGATCTTCGGCTCCGACCGCGGCTGACGCCGGCGGCGGCTGGCGCTCGATCAGGGCCCGCAGGCCGTTTTGTATGTCTCGCCGGTCGTCGGCCTCGAACACCCGGACCCGCGTGCCGTTCATCGCCGCGGCCGAGGTTATCTGCTCCTCGGTCGCGAAGATGAAATGCCCGTTGTAGGCCCCGGTCGTCGGGCGTCCCTCCATCATTCGGGCCCCTTCCAGCTGCGCCGCGCAGCTTTCGAGGTTGGGAACATCGCGGGCCATGATCCGGAATTCGGGCTCCCGGTCCGCGATCTCGATCATTCGCCAGCAAAGGCCGGCGCCCGACGGCGCGGTCGGTTGCGAAGAACAGGCCGCCACGGCGGTCAGGAGGATCGCCGCGAGCCCTTTCACAGGGTCGAGGGCCGGGTGGCGGTTTCGCAAGAACATGAAGGCCGCCTCCGGACACACCGAAGCGGCAATGGGGCCGAAGGGGGCCGGCAAGTCAACGGGCCGCGCCTGAAGCGGCGAACGCCTCTGTCTCCTCCCCACGCAGTGGGGAGGGGGACCAGCCGAAGGGTGGTGGAGGGGCGCCGCCACGCGGTCTTCCCCTCCACCGCTTCGCGGTCCCCCTCCCCTTCGCTGCGCGACGGGGAGGAGACGGACCTCGCAATGCTGACAATTCGCCGCCAGCCATCACAATTCTGACGACAAACAGCAACGATTTCAGTTTCCTGCCCGAAACCCAGCGTCAACAACCCGCCACAGGGGGACGCCGGCCTATACTGCCCGCCGTCCGCCCGGGTCTTTGACAATCGCATCCCCCGCCGGCCGCGTCAGGCCGAACGGTTCGAACGATCCGGACGGTTCGGACGGTTCGGACGGTTCGGACGGTTTTTTTATTTCTACCCGGGTAATATCGGGGAGCCCCGTCCCGGCTTCCGTCGCCCGCCCTAGCCCCGGTCCTTCATCAGCCGGGCCTTGTCGCGCTGCCAGTCGCGTTGCGCCGTCGCCTCGCGCTTGTCGTGCAGCTTCTTGCCCTTGGCCAGGGCGATCTCGATCTTCGCCTTGCCCGCCTCGTTCAGGTACAGCTTGACCGGAATGATGGTCTGGCCGTCGCGCTGGACGGCGCCGATGAATTTGTCGATCTGCTTGCGGTGCAGCAGCAGCTTCCGGTGCCGGCGCGGCTCGTGGTTGAAGCGGTTGGCCTGTTTGTAGGGTGGGATGTCGGCGTTGATCAGCACGATCTCGCGCCCCTCGACCGCCGCATAGCTCTCGGCGATATTGGCCCGGCCGTCGCGCAGCGCCTTGATCTCGGTGCCCAGCAGCTGGATCCCGGCCTCGGTGTAGTCCTCGAGGAAATAGTCGAACTTCGCCCGGCGGTTCTCGGCGATGATCTTGGTCTTGGGTTTCTCGGCGGCCATTCCCGCCCTCCTACACGCTCCGCCCGGCGACGCGAAGCCGCCGCGTCGGGATACCCCCGATTCTGACGCGCCGGTCCGTCCGCCAGGTTCCGCCGCCGTTGCGAGCCGCCGCCACGGTCGCCTGCCCGCCGTCGGAGGGCCCGACGAAGCGCACGATCCGGACTGTTCGGACTCCTTGTCCGGGTTTTACCCGGATTTAAAGCCCGGCTTCGGCCATGGCCCCGTCGATCGCCGGCTTCACCGCCCCCGCGGTCGGGACCAGCGGCAGCCGCACCTCCTCGGTGCACAGCCCCAGCCGCGCCAGGGCGTATTTGCTCGGCGATGGCGAATTGTCGAGGAACAGCGCCTTGTGCAGCCCGATCAGCCGGTCCTGCCATTCGCGCGCCGTCGCATGATCGCCGGCCGCCGCCGCCTCGTACATCGCCACCATGGCCTCGGGCGCGACATTGGAGGTGACCGAGATCACCCCGACCCCGCCGTGCGCCTGATAGCCCAGGAAGCTGGGATCGTCGCCCGAGATCAGGTCGAACTGCTGGTCGCGGATATGGGCGCGCATCCAGCTGACCCGCGCCATGTCGCCCGTGGCGTCCTTGATGCCGACGATGTTCGGATGCGCCGCCAGCCGCGCCACCGTCTCATTGGCCAGATCGACCCCCGTCCGGCCGGGCACATTGTAGAGCAGCACCGGCAGCTGCACCGCCTCGCCGATGGCCTCGAAATGCGCCGCCAGCCCCGCCTGTGACGGCCGGTTGTAATAGGGCGTCACCACAAGCGCCCCGTCGGCCCCCACGGTCTTGGCGTGACGCACCAGCTCGATCGCCTTGTCCGTCGCCGAAGACCCCGCGCCGGCGATGACCCGCACCCGTCCCGCCGCGATCTCGACGCACAGCGCCACGACCCGCTTGTGCTCGTCGGGGTGAAGGGACGCGCTCTCGCCCGTCGTGCCCATAGGCACGACGCCGTGAACCCCGGCCGCGATCTGGCGTTCCAGCAGGGTCCTGAAGGCGGCTTCGTCCACCTTTCCGTCACGAAGTGGTGTGATCAGGGCGGTGATCACGCCCTTGAACAAAGGGGCGGTCATTGAAACGATGGTCCTGCGTGGGAGATGGGCGACGTCGCCCTGGAGCGAAGCGCGGGAGGTTAGGTTGCCGGCGCCGCCGCCGCAACTCTCACGGAATGGGAATTGGACACGGAATGATCGTCACCAGCCTCGCGGCCGCCCTGGCTCTGCTCGCCCCCGCGCCCGAATCCCTGGTCCCGTCGCAGACTCCCTATTCGGCCGTCGCGCCGCAGGGCGCCCAGGCCCGTACATTGAACGATCAGGACACCGTCCTCTTCCGCCAGGGTCTGGAACAGGCCCGGGCCCGCGACGTCGTCGGCGCCCGCGCCACAGCCGCCCGGATCGGCGACCCCGTGGCCCGCAAGCTGGTCGAATGGGCGCTCCTGGACACCTCGGCCCCGCAGCTGCCGTACAGCGATCTGGCCGCCGCCCAGACCGCCTTCGCCGGCTGGCCGCGCGGCGACAGCCGCCGCGAGGCCGCCGAGCGGGCGCTGGACATGGCCTACGCCGGTCCCGATGCGGCCCTGGCCCTGTTCGCCCAAACCCCGCCGGTCACGGCCGAAGGCGCCATCGCCCTGGCCGACGCCCTCGACCAGCGCGGCCGTCGCGACGAGGCCCGCGCCCTGATCGCCGACTGGTGGCGGAATCGCTCGTTCGAAGAGCCGCTGCAGACCCGCATCCTCGGCCGCTGGAGCGGCTGGCTCACCC
>JAXHTU010000006.1:0-54276 GCA_034189955.1 Pseudomonadota bacterium
CACTCCCATTCGAGCGCGCCCTTCTTCCATTCGTAGATGAAGCCGACGGTCAGCACGCCGAGGAAGACCATCATCGACCAGAAGGCGAACACCATGCCCGCCCGCGACAGGTCGAACATCGACACCGCCCACGGGAACAGGAAGGCCACTTCCAGGTCGAAGATGATGAACAGGATCGACACCAGATAGAAGCGCACGTCGAACTTCATCCGCGCGTCGTCGAAGGCGTTGAAGCCGCACTCATAGGCCGACAGCTTCTCGGAATCCGGGTTCTTGGGGGCCAGCACCCATGCGGCCAGCATGAAGCCGAGGCCGAGGACCGTCGCGATCCCGAGGAAGACCACGATCGGCAGGTACTCAAGAAGGAATGCATTCATCCGGAAGGGACCTTGTCCGCCGAAAGGGAGGGACGGATTCGGCGCTTTCTAGCCCCGGAACCGCATCGGTTCAAACCCATGCGGCGAAAGGTTTTTCTTGAGAATGGTTCGCAGCGTTTGCGCGGCCGGACCGGCCCCCGGCGGCGGCGGCGGAAGGCGGGGAAAAACTGTTCGACGGGCGCCTATCCTCGCTTGACAGTGCGCGCCGCCCCCGCCTAAACGACGCCCCTCGCCGCGACGCACACCAGCGCCGCGGCCGGGATACGCGGGTGTAGCTCAGTTGGTTAGAGTGCCGGCCTGTCACGCCGGAGGTCGCGGGTTCGAGTCCCGTCACTCGCGCCATATCCTGTTCGCAGGATATGGCGCGGCCCCCTCCCCCCTTTATATTAGCTAGGCCGTCCGGGTTGATCGGCGTCCTCTGCACGTCCGTCCGAGGGCTCGCTGTCGCACGCCCGGCGATGCGCTAGGATGTCCGCATGAATCAGCGCCGGGTCCTCGTCACGGGCGGAGCGGGCTATATCGGCTCGCACACCGCCAGGGCGCTCGCCCTCGCCGGGATCGAGCCGGTCGTGTTCGACGACCTGTCCAACGGTCATGCCGAGGCGGTCAAATGGGGCCCGCTCGTGGTCGGCGATGTCCGCGACGGCGCGGCGGTCGAGGCCTGCATCCGCGCGCAGAGCGTCACCGCCGTCATTCATTTCGCCGGCCTGATCGAGGTCGGCCGGTCGGTGCTCGAGCCGGACCTGTTCCGCGACCACAACGTCAACGGCGTCGATGCGGTGCTCGGGGCCATGCGCCGGACCGGACTCCGCCGGATCGTGCTGTCGTCGACGGCGGCGGTCTATGGCCGCCCGGAAGGCGACGGCCTGGCGCCGCTGGTCGAAGGTCTGCCGCTGCGGCCGATCAATCCCTATGGCGAGACAAAGCTTGAGGCCGAGCGGCTGATCGCCGGTTCCGCCGGGATCGAAGGCGTCGCCTTGCGCTATTTCAACGCCGCCGGGGCCGATCCGGACGGAGAGCTGGGCGAGGCCCATCATCCGGAAAGCCATCTGATTCCGCGGGCCATCGAGGCGGCGCTCGGCCTGGGCCCGCCGCTGACGGTATTCGGCGACGACTTCCCGACCCCCGACGGCGCCTGCGTCCGGGACTATGTCCACGTCTCCGACCTGGCCCGCGCGCATGTCATGGCGCTGGATCTGGACCTCGGCCGCGACGCCTTCGCGGCGCTGAACCTCGGCGTCGGTCGGGGTGCCTCGGTGCTGGAGGTGATCGGAGCGGTCGACCGGGCGACCGGGCGCCGGACGCCCTGGGCGCCGGGACCCCGCCGTCCGGGCGATCCCGCCGTGCTGATCGCCGATCCCGCGGCCGCGCACGCGCGTCTCGCGTGGACGCCCCGGTTCCCGGATCTCGACGAGATTGTCCGGACAGCCGTCGCCTGGCGGATGAAGCCGGCGTTCGGCCTGGCGGCGCCCGACAGGGCCGTCTGATCCGGCGTCAGCGGAATTCGGGCAGGCGTCGGCCGATCGAGGCGACCAGACGCTGGCGCCGATCGCTGAACGTCTTCCGCCGGGCCTTGGTCACGCTGTAGTCGTCACGACCCCATTTCGCGCTGACCGCGGCCGTCAGATGAGCATGCCGGTCATACTGGTGCACCACAGGACTGACGCCGCCGTCGGGGTTCACGATCAGGCCGTCGTCGCTGATCGTCAGGCCGTCGGCGTTCGACAGGCCGATCGTCGCGACGCGGCCGAAGTTCGGACGGACCTCGGCTTCGACGATTCCGAGGTGAACCGCGAGATTGTAGGCCGCCTGATCCGTCCCGAAGCCTGAGGCGACGCCCGAGCGTGGGATCGCCGCGGTCATCAGCAGCACGCGACACAGTTGCGTCACCGCCCTGGCCGGGCCGAGGATCGTCCCGGCGCACAGGCAGGGCTTGTCCGCCACGGCCTGCGCCATGCCCTCGCCGGCCAGCGACCGCAGATGTTTCATGTTGAAAGCGTGGGCGGCCAGGACCTCGCCTTCGGCTTCGGTGAACGCCTCGAGCCCCGTGACCGGCTCGGCGAAGGGGTTCCCCTGAAAGACGACGTCGCGCACATCCGTCAGCAAGACTTCGCTGATCCACGGCCGCTCCGACAGCCAGGTCTCATAGGCGGCGAACCGCGCGGTCACGGGGTGGGGAGCCCACGCGTCGCCCCAGGGCAGGGCTTCGGGGGTGATGTCGTGGGTCTTGAGCAGTTCGTCGAGGTCGGCCCGGCCCCGATCGACGAACAGGACCACGCGGCCGTCGAAATGCGCGCGCAGAGACCGGACGAAAATCTCGATCTCGGCGGGGCCGTACCCTGTCGCATAGCCCAACACCGCCTGGGCGGCCCCGCCGCCGAATCGGGGCGTGCGCGGCGCGCCCAGCACCGAGGACAGCCAGGTCAGGTAGGGATTGGATATGGGGGTCACGGGCTCTTCTTCATCAGCGTGGGCGGATCGACCCCGACCCGGCGCTGATCACGCGCTTCGACGTCAGTCCCGCCCCGCCATAAGCACATTCTGCACCCGGCGGCCAAGCGGATCGCGCGACTGCCAGGTCTCGCCGACATCGGCCTCGATCATTGTCGTGCAGAACCGCGGGATCAGCATACTGGGCCGGATGTTGCTGAGGCAGACGCGCTCGCCCTTCACCGACCAGCGCGCCGACAGCCGCCGGCCGTCCGAGAACTGCGCCGAATAGCTGCCGTCGGGATTGAACCAGTGCTTGACCCAGCCGCCGTCCGAATAGCGGGACACCACCGTGTTGCCGAAGGCGGCGTCGATATCGGCGCGCGCGGGGGTGGCCATGCCCATGGCGGCCAGACTCACGGCGGCCATGGTCCCGACGGCAAGCTTGCGAAGCATTGGATGACCCCTCATCAACCCCGTCCCGGTCCGAACTATTAACAATCGTTTAGGGAATGCCAAGCCCCTCCGCTTGTTCCGGGAATAGTTGACTCTCGCGTGGGGGCTTCTATATGCGGCCCACGTTCGGGACAGGACTGGCGAATCCGCGCCGCCCGCTCGCCCAGTGATCAGGGCGGTTCCGCGACATCGCAAGACGGCCCGATGCGCGGGGCGTCCTTCAGTTCAGTCCCAAGGATTCATGACCGAATTTTCCCAACTGGGCCTCTCGCCCACGACCCTGCAAGCCGTCGCCGACACCGGCTACACCACCGCCACGCCGATCCAGGCCCAGGCCATTCCCGTAGCCCTGGCCGGCCGCGACGTGCTCGGCATCGCCCAGACCGGCACCGGCAAGACCGCCGCCTTCACCCTCCCCCTCGTCGAACTCCTGTCCAAGGGCCGCGCCCGGGCCCGGATGCCGCGCGCCCTTGTGCTGGCCCCGACCCGCGAACTGGCCGACCAGGTCGCGATGAGCTTCGAGAAATACGCCAAGGGCACCAAGCTGACCTGGGTGCTGCTGATCGGCGGCGTCTCCATGGGCGACCAGGTGGCGGCGCTGAACAAGGGCGTCGACGTCCTGATCGCAACCCCCGGCCGTCTGCTGGACCTGTTCGAGCGCGGCAAGATGATGCTGAACGGCGTCGAACTGATGGTCGTCGACGAGGCCGACCGCATGCTCGACATGGGCTTCATCCCCGACATCGAGCGCATCTTCAAACTGACTCCGCCCAAGCGCCAGACCCTGTTCTTCTCGGCCACCATGCCGCCCGAGATCACCCGTCTGACGACCCAGTTCCTCAAGGATCCGACCCGTATCGAGGCCTCGCGCCCGGCGATGACGGCCGAGACCATCACCCAGTATCTGGTGCGCATCCCGTCCAGCGATCCGAAGATGAAGCGCGCCGCCCTGCGCGCCCTGATCGGCCGCGCCGACGTGCGCAACGGCATCGTCTTTTGCAATCGCAAGTCCGAGGTCGATGTCGTCGCCAAGTCGCTGAAGCAGCACGGCTTCGACGCCGCGCCGATCCACGGGGACCTCGACCAGTCGCTGCGCACCAAGACGCTCGCCGCCTTCCGCTCGGGCGAGCTCAAACTGCTGGTCGCCTCGGACGTCGCCGCCCGCGGCCTCGACATCCCCGACGTCAGCCACGTCTTCAACTACGATGTCTCGCACCACGCCGACGACTATGTGCACCGCATCGGCCGCACCGGCCGCGCCGGCAAGCTGGGCCAGACCTTCATGATCGTGACGCCGGGCGACGACCGCTCGCTCGACAAGGTTCTCAAGCTGATCAAGATGGACCCGCAGGAGCTGGTGCTGGACAGCGCCGACCTCGGCGGCGCCCCGGCCCGCCGACCGGCCGCGGTCGAAAGCGCCGAACCCGCGGGCGAGCGGAGCGAACGTCCCGGCCGCTCGCGCCGCAAACCCGCATCGGCGTCCGTGGCCGCCCAGCCCGCTGAAGCCGCTGTCGAAGCGCCGACGACATCCGTCCCGGACACGACGCCGGCCGCCGACGCCGGTCCCGCCCGCCGGACCCGCAGCCGGCGCGGCGGCCGGTCGGCCCGTCCGGCCGTCGAAACGGCGGCGGAAGCCGTCGACCCTTCGCCGGTCGAGACGCCTCTCGCCGCGCCCGTCGAAACGGCGACCGCGGTCGAACCCGCGCCCCAGGCGCGCCCCGCCCGCGAGACTCATCTGCGCCAGTCGGATCGTCGCGGCGAACGGGCCGAGGCCGAGCCGCAGCCCGCGAACGGCCGTCCGTTCGGCGAGTCCGAGGTGCCGGCCTTCCTGCGCCGGCCGGTGCCGGTTCGGAACTGAGCGCCACCACAAGGCCGCGTCGGTCGCGCCGGATTTAACCCGGTGTTACACAACCCGTCATAGCGTCTCGCCAACCGGTCGCCGTCCCGCGCGAACCGCAGAGGACATCCATGACAGAGACGGTCGAAGCCACGCTGCGCGGTCCCGAAGCCTACTCCCTGGCGCGACGGGCCGTCGAGGCGATGGAGGCCGCCTCGGTCTGGCCGACCCCGCTCAATTTCGAACTCTGGCTGCAGTATCTCGGCGATCCTGACGGCGCGCTGGGCCGCGAGATCGATCGCATGCTGGCCGCGGGCGAGCCGTTCACCGAGGCGACCGCCGAGGTGCTGGCGGCCGAGTATTTGCCGCGGGGACGGCTGACCGAAGAAATCCGCGACGCCGGGCGGGTTCTGGACCGCGAATTGTCCAGCGTGTCCGCGGCGATCTCGCGGGCGCATCGGGCCCAGGCCGACTACGGCCTGACCCTCGAAGGCGCCGCCGGCAGTCTGGAGGCGGCGGACAGCGCTCCACAACTTCGCGCCATCGTTTCAGGCCTCGCGGAGGCCACCCACAAGATCAAGACGGACAACGACGCGCTCGAAAAGAAGCTGGAGCTGTCGACGCGCGAGATCGCCCGGCTCAGCGAGCACCTCGAACAGGTTCGCCGCGACTCCATGACGGACGCCCTGACCAATCTGGCCAACCGCAAGGCCTTCGACGAGCAGCTGGACAGCGCCTGCGAGACCGCGCTCGCGCAGGGCTCGCGCCTGTCTCTGGCCGTCCTCGACATCGATCATTTCAAACGTTTCAACGACACCTGGGGTCACCAGACCGGCGATCAGGTGCTGCGCTATGTGGCCGGAGTGCTGGGACGCACGGCCGGCGCCCCGCGCGTCGCCGCGCGCTACGGTGGCGAGGAGTTCGCCCTGATCTTCCCCGACGAAAGCCTGCCCGCCGTCGAGGCCGCGCTTGAGGGCATCCGCAAGGAGATCGGCTCCCGTTCGCTGCGTCGCCGCTCGACCAATGACGACCTGGGCGCGGTCACCGTCTCGATCGGTTTCGCCAATCGCCGCGGCGGAGAATCGGCCGCCAGCCTGCTCGGCCGGGCCGACGCCGCCCTCTATGCGTCGAAACGCTCGGGCCGCAACCGGGTCACCTGCGCCGACTGGCTGGACGACGCCGCCTGAGCCCTTCCGTCCGCGTCGATTCACGGCATAGTCGGCCGATGCGAAGCTTGGCTTTCAATGTCGCCTACTGGGCCTTGTCGATCACCTACGGCCTGGCCGCCGCCTTCGCCGCCCTCGCCCCCGGCCGTGGCGCGACCAGCTGGATCATCCGCCGCTATGTGAAGCGGATGGTCCAGGCCATGCGCCTGTTCGCCGGCATCCGCATCGAGACGCGCGGCAAGGACCGTCTCCCCGCCGGCGCCTTCATCGTCGCCTCCAAACACCAGAGCTGGGGCGACGGCTTCGCCACCTACGACCAGTTCGACGACCTCGCCTTCGTCACCGGCGACCACCTCGAGAAATTTCCGCTGCTGGGGACGGTGCTGCGCAAACTGGGGGCCATCGTCGTCAACAACTGCGGCGGGCGCGACGCCCGCGAGGCGCTGCAGCAGCGCGCCGCCGACGCCCACGCCGCCGGCCGGAAAATCCTCATCTATCCCGAGGGCAACCTCGCCAGGATCGGCGAGAAATTCCGCTACCGCTCCGGCGTCTGGCACATGTACCGCGACTTCGACATGCCGGTCGTGCCGCTGGCCACCAACCTCGGCCTGTTCTGGCCACAGGAGGCGTTCGAAAAGCGTCCGGGCACGGCGACGCTGGAGTTCCTCGAACCCATTCCGACCGGCCTGCCGAAGGAGGAATTCCTCGCCCGGCTGGAAGAGGCCGTCGAAGGCAAGACCGCGGAACTGATCGCCGAGGCGACCGGTCAGCCCGTTACGCCCGCCGTTCGCGTCCTCGCCCCGGACGAGGTCGCCCGCGCCAGCCAGGCCGCGCGCGTCACGGCTTGAGCTTTTTCGGCTTCCGCTTCTTCGCCGCCTTGCGGAGCGCCGCCGCGATCGAGGCCCGCGCCCAACTCAAGGCCTCGTCCCTGTCATCGGCCGCGCCCTCTGGCAGGCTCCAGTAGGCCATGCTCATCACCTGACCGTCCTTGGTGGGATAGGTGAACTGGCGGGCCCCCGCGGCGCGCAACGCCGGCTCGTTCTCCTCATCGACCTTCAGCCAGACGACGCCGTCGTCCAGCAGGGCCCAGATCAGATCGTCGGCATAGACCGCCGCCGCCCCGAACATCGGCTTGATCCGCAGCGGACCGAGCCCGGCGAAATGCTCGAGCACCCATTCGCCGAAGGCGGGATCATGAGCCATGGTCAGCCGGCGTCCGGCGCACTCGCCGGAACGATGGTGACGCTCTCGCCGCAGCCGCAGGCGTCGGTCTGGTTCGGATTGCGGAAGACGAATTTCGACGCCAGCTTCGTCGTCTCGTAGTCGATCTCCGAGCCGATCAGGAACAGGATGGCCTTGGTGTCGACCACGACGGTCGCGCCCTTGTCGGTCACCACCTCGTCCAGCGGTCCGATCTCGTCGGCGAAGGCGAAGGTGTATTCCTGCCCCGCGCAGCCCGCATTCTTCAGTCCGACGCGCAGCGCCCTGTGTCCGCCCGCTTCGGTCAGGGCGCGAACGCGTTCGGCCGCCGCCTCGGTCAGGGTGACGACGGCGGGCCGCGGACGGCGTGGACGGGGCGTGGTCTGAAGCTCGGTCATGGCGGTCTCAGAACATGTTCAGGGCCAGCTTGGCCTCGTCGCTCATCTTCGACGGATCCCACGGCGGATCGAAGGTCAGGTCGGCCGCCGCCGAGCGGATGCCCTCGACCTTCATCACCGCCTGCTCGACCCAGATGGGCATTTCGCCCGCCACCGGACAGCCCGGCGCCGTCAGGGTCATCTCGACCCGGACGTCGAAATCGTCGGACAGGTCGACCTTGTAGATCAGCCCCAGCTCATAGATGTCGACCGGGATCTCCGGATCGAAGACGGTCTTCAGCGCGGCGATGATCTCGTCGGTCAGCCGGTCCAGCTCGGGCTGGCTGATCTTGCCGGCGGCCACGGCGGCGGTGCGCCCGCCGTCGGCCTGGATGTCCTCGTCCACTGTCGTCGTCATCGGGTCGGTCATGCAAAGAACTCGCGGGCCTTGATCAGGGCGTCGGCGAAGGCGTCGGCGTCCTCTGTCGTATTATATAGGGCGAAGGAGGCGCGGGCGCTCGACGTCAGGCCGAACCTTTTCGCCAGCGGCTCGGCGCAGTGCAGGCCGGCGCGCACGGCGACGCCGTAACGGTCCATCACCTGGGCGATGTCGTGGGCATGGGCCCCGTCGACGGTGAAGGTCAGGATGGCCCCCTTCCCGTCCGCCGCGCCGACGACCTTGAGCCAGTTCAGGCCCTCCAGCCGCGCCAGCGCACGATCGTACAGGCTCCGCTCATGGGCCGCGACGGCCGCCCGGTCGAACTGGCCCAGCCATTCGATCGCGGCGCCCAGACCGATGGCGTCGACGATCGGCGGCGTGCCGGCCTCGAAGCGGTGCGGCGGCTTCGCATAGCGGACGGCGTCCCGGGTCACGGTCTCGATCATCTCGCCCCCGCCCTGATAAGGCGGCAGGGCCTCCAGCGCCTCGGCCGTCCCGTACAGGGCGCCGATGCCCGACGGCCCGTACAGCTTGTGTCCGGTGAAGACATAGAAGTCGCAGCCGATCGCCTGCACGTCCGGCGCGGCGTGCACCGCTCCCTGACAGCCGTCGATCAGCACCTTCGCCCCGGCCGCGTGGGCAAGCCGGACGATCTCCGCCACCGGATTGATCGTCCCCAGCACATTGGACATGTGGGTCACCGCGACCACGCGTGTCTTCGGCCCCAGCAACTCGGCGTAGGCCGCCATGTCCAGCGCGCCGTCGTCCAGCACCGGGATCCATTTCAGCACCGCCCCGCGCCGTTCGCGCAGCAGGTGCCAAGGCACGATGTTGGAGTGGTGCTCCATCTCGCTGACGAGGATCTCGTCGCCGGGCTGGATCGACTGACCGATGCCGGCGGCGACCAGATTGATCGCCTCGGTCCCCCCCTTGGTCCAGACGATGTTGTCGGGCGTTTCGGCGTTCAGGAATCGCGCCACGCTCTCGCGCGCCGCCTCGAACGCCTCGGTCGTCTCATTGGCGAGGGTGTGCAGGCCGCGATGGACGTTGGCGTAGCTGCCCTCCATCGACCGCACCATGGCCTCGATCACCGCCCGCGGCTTCTGCGCCGAGGCGGCCGAGTCGAGATAGACCAGCGGCTTGCCGTTCACCTGTCGGGACAGGATGGGGAACTGCGCCCGGGCGGCGTAGGGGTCAAAGCGTTCTCCTCCCCCCTTGGGGGAGGGTGACCGCGAAGCGGTGGAGGGGGTCTTCACAGGCGAGCCGTCAGCCATTCCCGCACCACCTCCCTCGCACCCTCGTCCTCGATCCGGTCCACCACCTCGACCAGAAACGCCTGGGTCAGCAGGGCCCGCGCCTCGTCGGCCGGCAGGCCGCGCTGCTGCATGTAGAACAGGGCGCTCTCGTCCAGATTGCCGACCGTATTGCCGTGGGCGCACTGCACGTCGTCGACGTAGATGACCAGCTCCGGCTTGGCGTCGACCTCTGCCCGTTCGCCGAGGATCAGGGCGTGGTGGCCCATCCGCGCATCGGTGCCGTCCGCCCCGCGCTCGACGACGATCTTGCCCTGGAAGACGCCGCGCGACGTATCGCGCACCACGCCCTTGGTCAGCTGCGAGGTGGTCCCGTCGGCGCCGACATGATCGACCACAGAGGTCAGGTCGGCGTGCCGCGAGTCCGACAGGACATACAGCCCGTCGACGCGGACATCCGCCCCCTGCCCCGGATGCCGCACCGCGGTCTCGAGCCGTTGCAGCTTCGCGCCGGTCGTGGCGATCATCTGACGATACAGGCCGCCGGCCTCGACCCGCACCTGGGCCTGGGTGATCGAGATGACGTCCGCGGGTTCGTTGACCAGCACGATGCGCGTCACCTCCGCGCCCCGCGCCACATCCAGCTCCAACCGGTTGTGCGCCACATAGGCCGAGCCCTCGCCCTCGTGCGTCTCGAGGATCAGCAGCCTCGCCCCGGCCCGCGCCGAGAGGCGCGCCGTGGCCCCGTGCCCCGTGCCGGTCGCCTTGGAGATGAAGCGCAGCCGCACCGTCTGCGCGCCCGAGCCCATGAAGGCGCTCGCCCCCACGGCCCGGCCGTTGACGAAGGCCATCGCCTCCCCGCCCAGCGCCTCGAACGGCCCGCCCCCCGTCAGCGGTATGGCCGCCGACGGCGAAGGCTCGGGCGCCTCGCGCAGATATTTCCGCAGGTCGCTGTATTTCCACGTCTCCACCCGCCGCGACGGGAAGCTGGAGGCGTCCTTCAGATCGATGGCGACGCTCATGCGACCACCGCCTTCCTTCCCCCCTCGCGGGGGAAGGTGGCAGGCGAAGCCTGACGGATGGGGGGGCTGCCGGCCCCGGGCATGACGGTCCGACGATGAGCGCGCTGAACCAGCCCCCCCATCCGGCCCGCTCCGCGGCCCACCTTCCCCCGCAAGGGGGGAAGGAAATCGGGAGACGACCTCACGCCGCCTCCGGCAGGTACTTGTCGTACCCTTCCGCCTCCAGCTGGTGCGCCAGCTCCGGCCCGCCCGAGGCGACGATCCGCCCCGCCGCCAGCACATGCACCCGGTCGGGTTTGATATAGTCCAGCAGCCGCTGATAGTGGGTGATGACCAGCATGGCCCGGTCGGGGCCGCGCAGGGCGTTGACCCCATCGGCCACGATCCGCAGGGCGTCGATGTCGAGGCCGGAATCGGTTTCGTCGAGGATCAGCAGCGACGGCTCCAGCAGGGCCATCTGCAGGATCTCCATCCGCTTCTTCTCGCCGCCCGAGAAGCCGACATTGAGCGGCCGCTTGAGCATGTCGAAATCCATCTTCAGCGCCGTCGACGCCGCCTTGACCAGCTTCAGGAAGGCCGGGGCCGAAACCTCCTCCTCGCCGCGCGCCCGCTTCTGGGCGTTCAGCGCCGTCCGCACGAAGGTCAGGGCCGGAACGCCGGGAATCTCGATCGGATACTGGAACGACAGGAAGACGCCCTTGGCCGCCCGCTCGGCCGGCTCCAGCGCCAGCAGGTCCTCGCCCTTCCACGACACGGACCCTTCGCTGGCTTCATAGCCGGGCCGCCCGGCCACGGCGTAGCCCAGGGTCGACTTGCCGGCCCCGTTCGGCCCCATGATGGCGTGCACCTCGCCCGCCGGAACGTCGAGCGTCAGCCCCTTGAGGATCGGCTTGTCGCCGACGGCGACGTGGAGGTTGGAAATGGAGAGCATGGTCAGTCGATCATCATTGAAGGTCGGAAATTGAACTCGGCTACCCGGTTCGATGGAGTCGTGAATGTTGCGGAACTGTGATCAGGCGCGAAGCTGAGAACCGCGCCTTCTTCCATCAGCGCGACCAACCGGTGGTAGCGGGCAACGTCATCGACGAGGCAATGCGGGCCCCGCCCCCTCTTCCTCAAATCGTCCGCCAATTTCCCGTTCTTTTCTGGCGTACTGCCGCTCCAGAACCGGCCGTCCGCCGGATCGAGGAATCCATGGTCTCGGCAGCCGCTACTCAGGAAATAGTGGTTCGGAACCTCCCGATCCTCGCCGCCTGCGACGAGGCTTATGAACAAGTTGGACCCCCGGACATCCTGACCATCAAGAGAAACCAGATCGCCTTCGAAGATCGTAGCCATCTCATCTCTATCTGGCGCGCGGACGGGCTCCTGGGAGCAGCCCACAATGAGAAACGCGACGAGGAAAGCGGCAAGGCGTCTCACCCCACGCTCCCTTCCAGACTGATCGCCACCAGCTTCTGCGCCTCGACGGCGAACTCCATCGGCAGTTTCTGCATCACGTCGCGGACGAAGCCGTTGACCAGCAGGGCCACCGCCTCCTCCTGCGACAGGCCGCGCTGCTGGGCGTAGAACAGCTGATCGTCGGACAGCCGCGTCGTCGTCGCCTCATGCTCCAGCTGGGCCGAGCCGTTGCGGGCCTCGATATAGGGCACGGTGTGCGAGCCGCAGTCCTTGCCGATCAGCAGGCTGTCGCACTGGGTGAAGTTGCGCACCCCGGTCGCCTTGGGGTGCACCGAGACCAGACCGCGATAGGTCGAGTCCGACTTCCCGGCCGACACCGCCTTGGCGATGATCCGCGACTTCGAGTTCTTGCCCAGATGGATCATCTTGGTGCCGGTGTCGGCCTGCTGATGTCCGTTGGTGATGGCGATCGAATAGAATTCGCCCGAGCTGTCCTCGCCCTTGAGGATGCAGGACGGATATTTCCACGTCACCGCCGAGCCGGTCTCGACCTGGGTCCAGCTGACCTTCGACCGGTCGCCGCGGCAATCCGCGCGCTTGGTGACGAAGTTGTAGATGCCGCCCTTGCCCTCGGCGTCGCCGGGGTACCAGTTCTGCACCGTCGAATATTTGATCTCGGCGTCGTCCAGCGCCACCAGCTCGACCACCGCCGCATGCAGCTGGTTCTCGTCGCGCATCGGCGCCGTGCAGCCCTCCAGATAGGAGCAGTAGCTGCCCTTGTCGGCGATGATCAGGGTGCGTTCGAACTGCCCCGTCTGGCTGGCGTTGATGCGGAAATAGGTCGACAGCTCCATCGGGCATTTGACGCCCGGCGGAATGTAGACGAACGACCCGTCCGAAAAGACCGCGCTGTTCAGGGCCGCGAAATAGTTGTCCGAGACCGGCACCACCGAGCCCAGATATTTGCGCACCAGCTCGGGGTGTTCGCGGATCGCCTCCGAGATCGGCATGAAGATCACCCCGACCTTGGCCAGTTCGGCCTTGAAGGTGGTGACCACCGACACGCTGTCGAACACGGCGTCGACGGCGTAGCGCGCCGCCCCCTCGACGCCGGCCAGCACCTCCTGCTCCTTAAGCGGGATGCCCAGCTTGGCGTAGATGGCGAGGATTTCCGGATCGACCTCGTCCAGCGACTTGAGCCCCGCCTTCTCCTTCGGCGCGGCGTAGTAGAACAGGCTCTGGTAATCGACCGGCGTGTATCTGACCGACGACCAGGTCGGCTCCTCCATCGCCAGCCAGCGCTCATAGGCGGCCAGCCGCCATTCCAGCATCCACGCCGGCTCGCCCTTCTTCTCCGAAATGAAGCGGACGATGTCGGCGTTCAGCCCGCGCGGGGCGTATTCCATGTCGATGTCGCTGGTGAAGCCGTGCTCGTATTTCTCGAGAGCGGCGACCGCGTCGATGGTTTCCTTGACGGCGGCCATCAGGCGACCTCCCTCGTTCGCGACGCGGTGCGCTCACGCTGTTTGGCGTAGGCCTCGACCCAGGCGGCGGCGAAGCGCGTCCAGTCGGCCTCGACCGTGCCCCAGCCGCCGGAAATGCGAATGCCGCCGGTGGCCATGTCGATCTTGCCGGTGGCCAGAATGGCCCGCGACGGCTTGGTCTTGCCCGAGGAACAGGCCGAGCCGGCCGAGACCATCAGACCCATCAGGTCCAGGGTGATCAGCTGCTGCGGGCTCTCCCAGTCGGACACGGCCATGAACAGGGTGTTGGGCAGGCGCTCGGCGCCCTCTCCGATGATGGTCGCCCCGGCCGCCTTGACGGCAGCCTCGGCGGCGTCGCGCCACGCGGCGTGCGCCTGCATCGACGGCAGGTCGCGCGCGGCGCAGACCGCCGCCATGCCGAAGCCTGTGATCCCCGGCACATTCTCGGTCCCGGCCCGCAGGCCACGCTCCTGGCCGGCGCCGTGCAGCATCTGCACCGCCTCGCGGCCCTCGGCCATGACCAGGGCGCCGACGCCCTGCGGCCCGCCCAGCTTGTGTGCCGAAAGCGTCAGGCTGTCGGCCATCAGGGCGCGGACATCGACCGGGATCTTGCCGGCCGACTGGATGGCGTCGACGTGCAGCCAGCCGCCGGCCGAGCGCACCAGCCGCGCCGCCTCGGCGATCGGCTGGATGACGCCGCTCTCGTTGTTGGCGTGGTGGATCGCCACGACCGCCCGGCCCGGCTGGCCCAGCAGCTGGCGCAGCCTGTTCAGATCGATCACGCCGCGCGCATCGACCGGCAGCATGGTCACCGGCTTGCCCGAGGCGATCGCCGCCTCGGCCACGCACGGATGCTCGGTCGCGCCGACGATCAGCCGCTCGCAGCCGGCCGCCAGGGCGCTGAGGATCGCCTGGGCGTTGGATTCCGTGCCGCCCGACGAGAACACCACCGCCGTCGGATCGGCCCCGACCAGATCCGCGACCTGGGCCCGCGCCGTCTCGACCCGCGCCCGCGCCCGGCGGCCAGCCGCATGCACCGCCGACGGATTGCCGTTGTCGGCCAGCGCCTTGGCCATCACGTCCTGCACTTCCGGACGAACCAGACCCGAGGCGTTGTAATCCAGATAGACCGCGCTCACGCCGCCACTCCCACTTCAGTCTCCGGGCCCGCGCGCCGCCGCGCGCCCGTCCGGTTCAGCACCACGTCCTCCAGCGAGACCGCGGCCAGATAGCGGTGGATTTCGTCGCCGAGGTCTTCCCACAGATTGTGGGTGATGCAGCGTTCCCCGGCCATCATGCAGCCCTTGGGCGAGGAATGGCCGATGCAGCGGGTCGCCCGGATCGGCTCGTCCACCGCCAGCACGATCTCGGCCACCACCGTCTCATGCGCCGCCTTGGCCAGACGATAGCCGCCGCCGGGCCCGCGCACGCTCTGCACCAGGCCGCTCTTTCGCAGCCGCGCGAACAGCTGCTCCAGATAGCTCAGCGAAATCTCCTGACGCGCCGCGATCTCGGCCAGCGACACCGCCCGCTGGACCCCGTCCGAGCGGCCGTGTTTGGCCAGATCGGCCATCGCCATTACGGCGTATCGTCCCTTGGTCGACAGTCGCATCGCGCGCCCTCAAAATTTGCGCGCTTTTCGAGGGTCCTGTGCTAGAACCCGCGCCTTCGCAAAGGCGTCGGCACGCGGGTTGGACTTAGAAAGTCCTACCGGCGCGGTCAAGTATTACGCAGCTGCGAAACGACAGTTGAACACGGATTTTCGCAGCCCATGCCTGAAGTCATTCTGCCCGGGGCCTCCGGCCGCATCGAAGGTCGTTACTCGCCGGGCAAGCGCCCGAACGCCCCCATCGCCCTGATCCTGCATCCCCACCCCAAGGCGGGCGGGCACATGAACAATCCGGTCGCGGTCACCCTGTACCAGTTGTTCGTCAAGCGCGGCTTCGCCACCCTGCGCTACAACAGCCGCGGCGTCGGCAAGTCCCAGGGCGAGTTCGACTCCGGCATCGGCGAGCTGGCCGACGCGGCCACCGCCCTCGACTGGCTGCAGGCCCAGAACCCCGGCGCCACCCAGACCTGGGTCGCCGGCTACCAGTTCGGCGCCTATATCGGCATGCAGCTGCTGATGCGCCGCCCCGAGACCGACGGCTTCATCTCGGTCTCGCCGCCGTCGAACATGTACGACTTCAGCTTCCTCGCCCCCTGCCCCGCCTCCGGCCTGTTCCTGCACGGCACGGCCGACACCGTCGTCCCGCCGGTCGAGGTCGAGCGCGTCGTCAACAAGCTGCGCACCCAGAAGGGCATCGTCATCGACTACGAGCTGGAAGAGGGCGCGACCCATTTCTGGCAGGACCACATCGACGCCGTCGAACGCCGCGTCGGCCTGTATCTGGACAAGCGGCTGGAAGAAAAGCCGGCCTGATCCCATCTACGGGTCTGATGGACCGGACCCGCCATGGAACATGACATCGTCATCGTCGGAGGGGGCGCCGGCGGGCTCGAGCTCGCCGCCCGTCTCGGCCGCCGCCTCGGCCGGCGCGAGGGCCGCCGCCGCGTCCTGCTGATCGACCGTTCGATCTTCCACCTGTGGAAGCCCAGCCTGCACGAGGTCGCCGCCGGCTCGCTGGACAGCCATCAGGAAGGCCTGTCCTATCCGGTGCTGGCCCGGCGCAACCATTTCAGCTTCGCCTTCGGCGAGCTCGTCGGCCTCGACCCGGCCGGCAGGACCCTGACCCTCGGCGAAATCCGCAATGACGACGGCGACGTCCTGGTCGGACCCCGCACCCTCGGCTTCAACGCCCTCGTCCTCGCCATCGGCAGCGGCTCCAACCTGTTCGACACCCCCGGCGCGGCGGAGCACGCCCACCTGCTGGAGGACGTCGCCCACGCCGAGGCCTTCAACAAGCGGCTGACCTCGGCCTTCCTCGCCGCCGCCTATTCGGAGGAACCGACCCTCTCCGTCGCCATCGTCGGGGCCGGCGCCACCGGCGTCGAACTGTCCACCGAGCTGATCGAAGGTCACGCCGAACTGTCGGCGGGCCTGACCGAGGCCCAGCGGTTCGAGCTCGCCGTCACCCTCGTCGAGGCCGCGCCGCGCATTCTCGGCGGCCTGCCCGAACGCGTCGCCGCCAAGGCCGCCCGGGCGCTGGAAGTGCGCGGCGTCCGCCTGCTGACCGATGCGAAGGTCGAGGCCGTCCATGCCGACCGGCTGGAGACCTCGCAGGGCGCCATCCGCGCCGACCTGATCGTCTGGGCCGCCGGCGTGAAGGCGGCGCAAAGCAACCGCGATCTGGGTCTCGAGACCGGCCGCCTGAACCAGTTCGTCGTCGACGACCATCTGCGCGCCCCGGCCCCCGACATCTACGCCATGGGCGACTGCGCCGAGGCGCCCGGCCCCGGCGGCCGCCCCGTCCCCGCCCGCGCCCAGGCGGCGGCGCAGCAGGCCTCATACCTCGCCCGCGCCCTGGCCGACCCGTCGCGCGACCCCGGCCCCTATGTCTACCGCGACCAGGGCTCGCTGGTGTCGCTGGGCGGCGACAACGGCGTAGGCTCCCTGATGGGCGGCCTCGGCGGACCGAATTTCCTGATCGAGGGCCTGCTGGCCAAATGGGCCTATATGGCCCTGCACCTCGATCACCACCGCGCCATCCTCGGCGTCCGCCGCACCGCCTTGCTGGCCCTGTCCCGCCTGCTCCACCGCCGCGTCTCCGGCCGGCTGAAGCTGCACTAGTACAGCAGGAACCTCCGCCGCTCCGCCACCCACGCCGCCTCGTCCGGCAAGGCCAGCGCGTCCAGATCCGCCGGCGTCGCCGCCGCGTCGTCGACCCATTCCCGCAGCCCCGGCCCGCCGTTGATCACGTCGATGGCCAGCTTGCCGAAGGCGTATTCGTACGGGAAATCCCGCCACAGATCGTAGTCCGGATACAGCCGCCGGATGGCCTTGAACGCCAGCGCCTGCACCCGCCACGGCTTGAACGCCGCGTGGTCATACGCCGGCCCCGCGACATGCATCTGCACCCCGTGGCACAGCTTGCCGACATGCTTGTGGAAGGTCGGCTCGAACCAGCAGTCGCGCAGCACGCAGCCCTCCAGCCACGTCGGCGCCAGCGCCCGCATCTCTTCGATCACCGCCCGCGCGTCGATGTCCGGCGCCCCGAACAGCTCCAGCGGCCGGGTCGTACCCCGGCCCTCCGACAGCGTCGTGCCCTCCAGCATCACCGTCCCGGCATAGGCCCGCGCCATCGACACATTGGGCGCGTTGGGGCTGGGGTTGATCCACTCCCGCTCCAGCAGCGGCCAGCCGTAGCCCGGCGCCGCCTCGGGCTCCCACCCCTCCATCCCGATGACGCGGTAGTCCACATCCAGCTTGAACCGGTCGATGAACCACAGCCCCAGCTCGCCCAGGGTCAGGCCGTGCCGCATCGGCATCGGCCCCGCCCCGACGAAACTCTCCCAGCCCGGCCGCAGCGTCAGCCCCTCGACAGGCCGCCCGGCCGGATTGGGCCGGTCCAGCACCCACACCGTCTTGCCGTGCTCGGCGGCGGCTTCCAGCACGTACAGCAGGGTCGTGATGAAGGTGTAGATGCGGCACCCCACATCCTGCAGATCGACCAGCAGCACGTCGAAGGTCTGCATCGCCGACTCCGTCGGCCGCCGCACCTCGCCATACAGGCTGAACACCGGAATCCCGAGCCGCGGATCGGTCTCGTCCGGCGTCTCCATCATATTGTCCTGCAGGTCGCCGCGCATGCCGTGCTGCGGCCCGAAGGCGGCGGTCAGCCGGATGTCCGAGCAGGCCGCCAAGGCGTCCAGCGAATGCGTCAGGTCCGCCGTGACCGAGGCCGGATGGCCCAGCACGGCCACGCGCCGCCCCTTCAGCGGGGCCCGCAGTTCGGGGTCGGACAGCAGGCGGTCGAGGCCGGTCTTCATGGCAGGTCCAGAAGGAAGGAGTCGGGATGGTGGAAATCCGGCTTAGCCGACGGATGGGCCAGCGCCCAATAGCTGATCGCGCCATCGAGACCCTCGATCACCGCCGACAGCCCCAGTCGCTTGGCCCCGTGCGGCAGTTCGATCCGCGCTTCCAAAGCCATCATGTCCCAGGCGCCGTCCAGCCCCTCCACCGTCGCGACCTCGTCGGCCGCCCTCATCCCCATCCGCGGGCCATCGAAGCGGTACGAGGCCCACTGGCTCGACGGCGACAGATTGTATTCGACATAGCCGTCGTCCGTCGCCACGAAGGCCTCGAAACAGGTGTGGCGCCACAGGTCGTCGGCGCGCGCCTGCGCCGCCTCGCGCGGCCAGGCGATCCGCTCCACCTCGCCCCACACCACGAAGCGCAGCCACAGCAGCAGGCCGTCGCGTTCGACGTGAACCTCAAGGCGTTCCGCGCCGGATTGCCGCGCTTCCGGATGTGGAAGAAGCGTCACCGTCTGCACGTCAGCCACCCAGGTCGCTGGCGACCCGCTCCAGCATCTCCGCGCCGACCGCGGAGAGCGAGATCAGGCACGGATCATTCCATTCGTTCTGGAACGCAAAGCGCTCGCCTCCAAACGTGACCTCGGCGGCGAGGACGAACCACCGCCGGCGTATCCGCCCATACCGCCGCGCAATGGCTTTGCGGACCGCCGGAGCGTCGGCGGTATCAAACTCCAGCGAGACGCCGCCGCCGGTCAGGGTCATGATCGAAATGGCCACGATCTCGCCAGCTCCTTGGGCAGCGTTCAATGACCGTGCTACACGCCCCTTCCCTCCCCAGCCAAGCCTGATCGCCGCCCATGACCGCCGACACCGCCTTCCAGTCCGCCTTCCTCCAGACCCTCCAGGCGCGCGGCTACATCCACCAGATCACCCACCCGGCCGAGCTCGACGCCGCGGCGGGCGCCGGCGTGGTCACCGGCTACATCGGCTTCGACGCCACCGCCCCGTCGCTGCACGTCGGCAGCCTGATCCAGATCATGATGCTGCGCCGGCTGCAGCAGGCCGGCGGCAAGCCCATCGTCCTGATGGGCGGCGGCACCACCAAGGTCGGCGACCCGACCGGCAAGGACGCCTCGCGCCCCCAGCTGACCGACGAGACCATCCAGGCCAACATCGCCTCGATCCGCACCGTGTTCGAGAAATTCCTCACCTTCGGCGAGGGCCCGACCGACGCGATCATGCTCGACAACGACCAGTGGCTGTCGACCTACGGCTACATCCAGTTCCTGCGCGACTTCGGGACGCATTTCACCGTCAACCGCATGCTGGCCTTCGACTCGGTCAAGCTGCGGCTGGAACGCGAACAGCCGATGACCTTCCTCGAGTTCAACTACATGCTGATGCAGTCGGTCGACTTCCTCGAGCTGAACCGGGCGCAGAACTGCACCCTGCAGATGGGCGGCTCGGATCAGTGGGGCAACATCGTATCGGGCGTGGATCTGGTCCGCCGCGTCGACCACAAGGCCGCCTTCGGCCTGACCACCCCGCTGCTGACCACGGCGTCGGGCGGCAAGATGGGCAAGACCGCCCAGGGCGCCGTCTGGCTGAACCCTGAACAGCTGAGCCCGTATGACTACTGGCAGTTCTGGCGCAACGTCGACGACGCCGACGTCGGCAAATTCCTGCGCCTGTTCACCGACCTGCCGCTGGACGAGATCGCCCGGCTGGAGGCGCTGGAAGGCGCCGGCATCAACGACGCCAAGAAGACCCTCGCCGACGCCGCCACGACCATGCTGCACGGCGCCGAGGCCGCCGCCCACGCCCGCGGCGCCGCCGAGGCCGCCTTCGAACAGGGCCGGCTTTCCGTCGACCTGCCGACCGTCGAACTGCCGCGTGACGAGGTCATCGGCGCCATGATCGCCGCCGTGACCACCAAGGCCGGCCTGACCGCCTCGAATGGCGAGGCCCGCCGCCTCGCCCAGGGCGGCGGCCTGCGCCTCAATGACGAACCCATCGCCGACGGCGCCCGCCCGATCGAGGCCGCCGACGTCAACGCCGACGGCGTGCTGAAACTGGCCGCCGGGAAGAAGAAGATCGTGCTGGTGAAACCGGTATAACCCTCGCCGTCACCCTCGGGCTTGACCCGAGGGTCAGACGGTCCGGTGCTCCGTCGGGAGTGATGCGCGCCACGGCCGGAGGGCCATCCCGGACGCACAGTCCGCCTCAACATCTGATCCTCGGGTCAAGCCCGAGGATGACGGGAGTGAAGAGATGCCAATCACCGAAAACCACCCCGCCCCCGCCTTCGACATGGCCACGGACGACAACGGGCGCGTCTCCTCCGCCGCCTTGGCCGGCAAACCCTACGTGCTGTATTTCTACCCCAAGGCCGACACCCCGGGCTGCACCACCGAGGGCCAGGACTTCTCCGCCCTCGCCGACGACTTCGCCGCCGCCGGCGCCGCCGTGATCGGCGTCTCCCGCGATCCGGTGAAGAAGCTCGACCGCTTCAAGGCCAAATACGACCTCAAGGTCGTTCTGGCCTCGGACGAGCCCGGCGACGTGACCGAAGCCTTCGGCGTCTGGGTCGAGAAGTCTCTCTACGGCCGCGTCTACATGGGCGTCGAACGCGCCACCTTCCTGATCGACGCGACGGGCGTCGTCCGCCGCGTCTGGCGCAAGGTTCGGGTCAAGGGACACGCCGCCGAAGTGTTGGCGGCCGTTGACACGCTCTGAACGCGGACGAATCTTCGCCGCGGCAGATGTCGCGGCGCTTCCGTAGATTCGCGGACTCGCCCCACAGGCGAAGATGACCGCCGAATACCGTCAAAGTTCGCCTGAACCCGCGGAGGGATGGTTAACAAGTCGTGAACAGACTTGTCCCCAGCGGCAAAGCTGGCGCATAACCCCTGCCGTGCGTGGGGGCGTAGCGTAATGACCGAACACACGACTGTCCTACGATCTTTGATGGGCCGGTGGTTTCCGACCCGTTATGTCTATCTGCGGGACGGCGACCAGGTCCGGGCCTGGGCCCTGACCCCCGCCCGTCAGGCGCTCGGCGCGGCCGCCGCCGTCCTGATCGGCGGCTGGTGCCTGGTCGCCTCGGGCGGCTTCGCCTGGAACCTGATCGTCCAGAGCCAGTCGGACAGCACCGTCGCCCGCGCCCGCGCCGCCTCCGAACGCCTCAACGCCGACCTCCAGGCCCGGCTGGACAGCGCCGTCGTGCGCATGACCGCCACCACCGGCTCGCTGGACGAAATGGCCCAGATGGTCGAGCGCCGCCACGCCGCCCTGACCCAGGTGATGGGCATGTTCAACGGCGTCGACGGCGCCCAGGCGGCCCTCGCCCCCGCCGCCTCGCTCGATCCCGCCGACCACACCCCGGTCCAGCGCATGCTGGCCGTGCGCATGGATCAGGAGCGGCTGATCGCCCGCGCCGAAAGCGTCGCCCAGACCCGCGCCGAGCGGTTGCGCCTCGCCTTCCGCCTCGCCGGCCTGAACCCGTCGGCCTATTCCCCGGTCAGCGGGGCCGGTCTCGGCGGTCCGCTGGTCGAGGCCCGCGATCCCCGCGCCCTCGCCGCCGTGCTGGACGTCGACGAGGCCTTCGCCGTGCGCATCCGCGCCGCCGCCGACAACCTGTCCGATATGCGCGGCCTCGCCGACGCGGCCGAAAGCATGCCGTTCCGGCGCCCGACCGACGCCCGCACCACCTCCGGTTTCGGCGTGCGCTTCGATCCGTTCAACCGCCGGCCCGCCCTGCATCAGGGTCAGGATTTCGCCGCGCCCCTGAACACCCCGATCCGGGCCCCGGCGCCCGGCGTCGTCTCCTTCGTCGGCGTCCGTTCAGGGTATGGCAACACCGTCGAGATAGACCATGGGCGAGGCTTCAAGACCCGCTACGCCCATCTGAACACCATGGCCGTACGGCCGGGTCAGCGCATCGCGCTGGGCCAGCGCATCGGCGCCATGGGCACGACCGGACGCTCCACCGGCGTTCACCTGCACTACGAAGTGTGGATGAACGGCCGTCCGCAAAACCCCGCCCGCTTCATGAGAGCCGGAGACCAACTTGTTCAACAAGACTAAATCCCCCGCCCCGCAGCCCCGCGCCGACACCGGCTCGGCCATTCCGCCCCTGCCCGACCTGCCGACGCCCGGCGCGTCGCCGACGGCGGCGTCGTCCGCCGCGCGGCCCGCGTCCGCGCCCGCCGTGTCGCAACGCGGCCTGTCGACCCTGTCCTCGGACCTGCAGTTCGACGGCAATGTCTCGGGCGGCGGCGATCTGCAGATCGACGGCGCCATCAAGGGCGACGTCCGCGTCGGCCGCCTGATCGTCGGCGAGACCGGCGCGGTCGAGGGCAATGTCTCGGCCGACTATGTCGAGATCCGCGGCCGCATCGTCGGCGCCGTCTCGGGCAAGCAGGTCAAGCTGATCGCCACCGCCTATGTCGACGGCGACATCACCGCCGAACAGCTGTCGATCGACATCGGCGCCTATTTCCAGGGCCGCGTCCTGCAGGGCCGCCGCGAGGCCCCGCCCGTCGACGCGCCCAAGCCGGCCGCCCCGGCCCCGGCCGAGCCCGCGCCGCAGGTCATCGACATGAAGCCGGTGGCGTAGAAGTGATTAGTGGCTAGTGATTAGTGGCTGGCCGACGTCGGTGCGGCCGGCCCGTCCGCGTCGCCCTTCCGCCAACAGGGCGCCGGGAGCGACTTCACGGCCGGCGGAAGGGCGACGCCGTCGGCCCGGCTCCGCCGAGGTGGCCAGCCACTAATCACTAGCCACTAGCCACTCCCCTACTCCACCGTGCTCCCGCGCGTCTCCCCGACCCGCGCCGCCAGCGCCGCGCCCATGAACAGGTCCAGATCGCCGTCCAGCACTCCGGCGGTGTCCGAGGTCTCGACGTTGGTCCGCAGGTCCTTGACCATCTGGTACGGCTGCAGGACGTAGCTGCGGATCTGGTGGCCCCAGCCGATGTCGGTCTTGGCGTCGGCCAGGGCCTGGGCCGCCGCCTCGCGCCGTTGCAGCTCCAGCTCGTACATCCGCGCCCGCAGCATCTTCCACGCCTGTTCGCGGTTCTGGTGCTGCGAGCGGCCGGCCTGACAGGCGACCACCGTATTCGTCGGGATGTGCGTCAGACGCACCGCCGAGTCCGTCTTGTTGATGTGCTGCCCGCCGGCCCCCGAGGCGCGGTAGGTGTCGGTGCGCACATCGGCCGGGTTGATGTCGATCTCGATGGTGTCGTCGACCACCGGCGAGACGCCGATCGAGGCGAACGAGGTGTGGCGCTTGGCGGCGGCGTCATAGGGGCTGATGCGCACCAGCCGGTGCACGCCCGATTCCGACTTCAGCCAGCCATAGGCGTTGGGTCCCTTGATCAGGATCGTCGCCGACTTGATCCCGGCCTGTTCGCCGCCCTCTTCCGCCTCGATCTCGACCTCGTAGCCGTGGGCGCGGGCCCAGCGACTGTACATGCGCAGCAGCATGCCGGCCCAGTCGTTGGACTCGGTGCCCCCGGCCCCGGAGTTCACTTCCAGATAGGCGTCATTGCCGTCGGCCTCGCCGGACAGCAGGGCCTCCAGCTCGGCCCGGGCGGCGCGGTCCTTGATCGCCTTCAGCTGGGCGCGGGCCTCCTCCAGGGTGGCTTCGTCGCCCTCCTCGTCGGCCATGTCGGCCAGCATGACCCCGTCCTCGAGGCCCTGCTCCATCTCGCGGACGGTGTTGATCTGGCTCTCCAGACGCGCCCGGTCGCGGCTGACGATCTGGGCCTCGTCCGGCTTGTCCCACAGCGTCGGGTCCTCGACCCGGGCGTTCAGCTCATCCAGTTTTCGAAGCGCGACATCCCAGTCAAAGACGCCTCCTGAGCAGAGCGACGCTCTGCTCGATGTCGGCCTTCATGGCCTCGACATCCGGTCTCATCGCATTCTCCGGCGATACAAAGGTGAGGCGCGGACATAGAGCGGTCCGCGCGGAAGGGAAAGGAGGGATTAGGGATGAGGGATTAGGGATTAGGAAGCGCAGCCCTGCCGGTGACAGCGGCGGCGACCTTTTCGCCCCTAATCCCTAATCCCTCATCCCTAATCCCTTCCTTCAATACAGCCCGCTCAAATCCTCCGCCGGCTCCTTCCGCGCCGGCGGCGGCGTCGCCGGCGGCGGGGTCGGGGCGGTCGAGGGCGGCAGGCCGGCGGCCTCCTCGCGCTCGCGCCGGATCACGTCGTTGTAGTTCTGCGGCCCGGTCGGAACCTGCGGTCGCGGCGCCTCCTCCTCGCGCCGGCGCTCGGTGCCGGGGCGGAAGGCCTCCTCGATGCCGTTGACGGTGCGGAACACCGCGTTCTTGGGCCGCACGAACGGCCGCGCCGGCCGCTTCTTCAGCGCCACCTGCATGAAGTCGGTGAACACCGGCACCGGGCCGGTCGCCCCCGTCTCGCCCGAACCCAGCGGCCGGTTGTCGTCGAAGCCGATGAACACCCCGACGACGATGTCCGACGAGAAACCGACGAACCAGGCCGAGCGGTACTCATTGGTCGTGCCGGTCTTGCCGCCGACCCAGCGGCCGAGGCCGCGGGCGCTGGCGCCGGTGCCGCGCTGCACCACCCCCTCCAGCATCGAGCTCATCTGATAGGCGGTGATCGGATCGATCACCTGGGTCCCGCGCGGCTCCAGCCGCGGCGACTCCTGGCCGCTGAAGGCCCGGCCGCAATCGCGGCAGCGGCGCTGGTCGGCGCGGAACAGCGTCTCGCCGTCGCGATCCTGCACCACCTCGATCAGATAGGGCTCGACCCGCCGTCCGCCGTTGACGAAGGCGGCGTAGGCGGCGGTCAGGTCGTAGGGCGTGGTCTCGCCCGCCCCCAGCGACACCGACAGGTTCGGCTGCAGCTTGTCCGACACCCCCATCTTCTTCGACAGCTCGACGATGTTGCCCATGCCCACGGCCTGGGCCAGGCGCACCGTCATGACGTTGCGCGACAGCTCCAGCCCGCGCCGCAGCGTCTGCGGCCCATAGTATTCGCGGCTGTAGTTCTCCGGCGTCCAGCGCCCGCCATTGGCCCCGCCGGCGAAGCTGATCGGCGCGTCCAGCACGATCGAGGCCGGCGTATAGTCGCCCTCCAGCGCCGCCGCATAGACGAACGGCTTGAACGCCGAGCCCGGCTGACGCTCGGCCTGGGTGGCCCGGTTGAAGCTCGACAGGGCGTAGGAATAGCCCCCGACCATGGCCAGCACCCGGCCCGACTGCGGCTCGATCGCCACCAGCGCGCCATTGACCGCCGGCACCTGTTTCAGCGCGAACTGGCCGCCCGACCCGCCCTGGGGCTCGACGAAGATCAGGTCGCCGCGCTTCAGTTGCCGGTTGGCGTTGGCCCAGGCCGCGTCGGCGCTCAGCAGCGTCCCGGTCGAGCCGTCGTCGGCGCGCCGCACCCGCACGGTGTTGCCCGAAACGCTCTCGACCGCCGCCGCCCGCCACGCCCGCCGCTCCGGCGGCCGCACGCCCTTCAGCGCCGTCTCTTCCCAGCCCTCGGCGAAGTCGGTCGTGCCCCACGCCCCGCGCCAGCCGTGGCGCCGGTCATAGTTCTCCAGCCCCTTCATCAGCGCCTCGCGCGCCGCCGACTGCAGCTCGGGGTCCAGGGTCGTGCGCATATAGTAGCCGCCGCGGTTGACCTCCGCCGCGCCGAACCGGGCGATCGCCCGGCGGCGCGCCTCCTCGACGAAGAAGTCGGCGTCGGCGTACTGGGCCCGGCGCGGCGCGTCCTGGGTCGTCAGCGGCCGCGCCCGGGCGGCGGCCAGCTCCTGCGGCGTGATGAAGCCGCTCTGCTCCATCTCGCCCAGCACCCAGTCGCGCCGGCCCTTGGCCGCCTCCGGATGGCGCTTGGGATGATAGTTGTTCGGCCCCTTGGGCAGGGCCGCCAGGAAGGCCGCCTCGTCCGACGTCAACTGCTCCAGCGACTTGCCGAAATAGTTGTAGGCCGCCGCCGCCACGCCATACGACCGGTAGCCGAGGAAGATCTCGTTCAGATACAGTTCGAGGATTTGCGGCTTGGTCAGGGTCGCTTCCAGCCGGTTGGCGAGGATGGCTTCCTTGATCTTGCGGTTGACGCTGGTCTCATTGGTCAGCAGCACGTTCTTGGCCACCTGCTGGGTGATGGTCGAGCCGCCCTCCAGCCGCCGCCCGGTGGCCGCGTTGAACACGTTCTTGACCATGGCCCGGCCCAGGCCGGACACGTCGACCCCGCCGTGGCTGAAGAAATTGCTGTCCTCGGCGGCGAGGAAGGCCTGCACCACCGGCTCGGGAATCTGCTCGTACGACACATAGATGCGCCGCTCGTCCGAGAATTCGCCGATCAGCGTCCCGTCGCCGGCATAGACCCGCGTCGCCGTCGCCGGGCGATAGTCGGCCAGGTCCGAGGCGTCGGGCAGGTCGTGGAACAGCCAGGCCGCATAGACCGCCACCACCAGCCCGGCCAGGGCGATGCCGCCCAGCAGGGCGACGCCCGCCATCACGAACCAGCGTTCGGCAATCTTCACTTGGCTCTCCGGATGACGCGCCCGGCCGATGGTTTAGCCCGCGTCGCCAGCCCCGGCTAGAGCCTGCGCCGAACCGTCCGTGCGACGCGCCAATTCCTGTCGCGCCGCGGCCACGACATCGGCGTCCATATCGCCCTGCCCCGCCATCCAGCGCAGATAGTCCTCCGGCGCCTCGCCCCACGCCCGCCCGCGGTGCTTGCCGAACGGAATCCGGTCCAGCCGCCGGGGCGCCCGCGTCCACTCCAGCATCTGCTCCACCGTCGCCTCCTTCAGCAGGTCGATCAGCAGATGCGCCGTCACCCAGGCGTCGGGCCCGGCCCGGTGCGCCGGATTCGCCAGGGCCGGATCCAGCTTCAGGCCCCGCCAGTATCTGAGCACCTGATTCGAATGCCCCGGCGCCTGCGGCCACACCGCCTTGGCCGAGCGCACGGTGCAGATCCACGGCAGCCCCCCGGTCGCCGTATCGGCGATGAACCCCCGCTCGAACCCGGCCGAATGCGCCACCATGACGTCGGCCGCCCCGACCCCCGGCCCGGCCATCAGCATCTCGCGCAGCCGGTATTCGTCGCAGTGCGGATCGTCGTCGCAGAAGTCCTCGGGCGTCAGATGATGCACCGCCATGGCGTGCACCGAGATCGGCCCCCTCGGCCGGAACAGCCGCGTCACCGGCGGCGCCGCGACCCACCCCCCGGCCCCGTCGGGCGACACATCGACCACCCCGACCTCGAGGATCTCGGCGGTCCGGTCCCCGCCGGAGGTTTCAAGATCGACGACGCGGAGGAGCATGGCGGGGGAGATAGGGGATGGGGGCGGGAGACCGCAACTTGTCCCCCAGTCAACGGGTGCATCCAGACCTACAGGTATGTCGGCAAATCGGCGGACGTGAGATAGATCATTAGGTCGGGATTGCTAGCGACGCCCTCATAGAAGACATGATCCCAGCAGTTTAGTCCTCTATGCGCGGCATTGCGGCGGAAGCTCGCGAGCGTGTTCGACACGTCGTCGTCGTAATGACGCATATCAGAACAGCTACGCAGGAGCCTTCGATATTCGGTCGTGAAGTACTCCGCGAAACGAGCGTGTATCCCCAGCTCCCGTAGATGGCTCGTGACGACACCGGCCATTGGGCCTGCGGCGGCCTCTATCACTGACAAAGCGTGTGAAGGCGCTTTGAATGGAGGCACGATGGTTAGTTTCACCACCTGCTGATCGGCAACCACATCGAAGTATGGATGCAGGAAGAATTTTGCCTCACCCTCGTTATGAGTCTTGGCAAGCTTCTTCAGCTGGCAGGTGCCACACATGGGGGCCAGGTTTTGCGGCAGGACCGCGAAGTGCGGATGGGATTCTTGAGGCAGGTAGTGGTCCAAGGTTCCGGGAACCCCTCCGTCGCCGCAGGCGGGGCAGGCCGTCAAGCCGTGTTTCCGCAGGGTGTCTAAGATGTCCGTTTGACCGTTGCCGGGGCGGGGGCTCTTGTAGAGGTTCCTAAAGGTGTCACTCCGGTGCTCAATCTCGGCCCAAGGGACGTTCACGGCGGGATCGCCTTCGCTGTCGAGATATTCCTGCACCCGCGCTTTCCAGTCTGCCTGAATCCCGGTGAAGAACGCCGCATGGCGACCTGCCTGACGGTCTGCCACCAGAGTGTCGACCATCGCCACACTGTCGATCTCAGGTGCCCTCAGCCGCTTCATTCGCGTCCGGCCTCTGCGGCACGAATCCGCATTATGAGCTCTTCATTGACGTCCTCGCCCAAGGCAGCAAGCAGCTGATCTGCGCCGCCATACGTCCCTAACTGGGCTCGAATCCATGCCTCATAGGGCTTTGCGGCACCTCGGTCGCCGAACACGTAGGAACTGATGCGCTGAATGTCCCCGGCGAAAGTTTGGAACGGTGGCGAATGGACAAGTATTCCCTCGTCCGTTCTTTGGAACACATGAACGCAGTCCCGAGGTGTCTCTCGAACGGTCACCTCCGAATGGGTAGCGAGCAATGCCTTGGAGGAGAGGCTGGCCAAGATTTCCTTGAGCATATCGATAAACTGTATCTCCAACGTGGGGTGGAGAAACAATTCCGGCTCGTCGATCAAGATGAGGCTGTTGCGCCGGATTGCCCCGAGCACGTTGACAACCACATATGAGAATAAGCGTTGACCAGAACTGAGGTCCAACTTCCGCCCATCCTTAAAGAAGATAATCCCCTCCTCCGGCCGAAGCAAAGTCCTGACCTGGTCGGCGTTGTAGCGGCCGATATCGTTCTCGCCGATCGGCAGATAGGGCCGCTCCTCGTACTGGATGATTTCGAACGCTGCGAGCGGGTCTGCGGCGAAGCCTAGAACCTCGTCAGACAGTGTCACGGCGATCTGATCAAAGTCCACGCCAGTGCGAAGAACTTGATAGAGGGTGCGTAACTTGCCCGGCCAAGCCTCGATCCGGCCGTAACGCTGGTCGTCGGCGAGAGCGTCAACCAGCGAAAGGGCGGCATTCACCCTAGGATAGAGGGTGCTAAAATCGGCGGCCGGCGGCGGCGGTGGCGCGAAGATAACCGCGAGGTCGTCCCCCTCCGAGGGCGCTGCTGGGGGGCGACCACGAAACCCGAAATACCGATAGACTTCCCGGTCCGCCAAGGCCGTTCCGAGGGTATCGACGGGGAAGCTCTCGAGTGGGCTGTAGGAAACCACCACCAACTGGCTGATATTGGGTGACGTCTCGAACCCAAGGCCGGCAGGATAGTCGTCCGAGTGCAGCCAAGCCTTCACTATTTCGTGCAGAACACGCGATTTTCCAACCCCATTTGGCCCGATCAGTACATTGATGTCATGGGGGAGCGGATTGACAGGCTCGAAGTTGAGCTCCAGAGTTGAGGCACCACCGGCAACATTGATGAAGTGGAATCGGCTGCTCGTTACTTCGATCCGCTGATTGTCGAAGACTTGCCAGCCGTCGAGGTAGGCTTTTACTGCGCCGCGTTCGCGCTGGAGAGAGACACGGAAGGCTTGGGTCTCAACTAGCGCAGCGGCTGCGATGTCCGGTTCCACTCGGGTCAGATAGCTCGCATCGCGCAGGCAGCGAGCCACCTCGACCGCCGTCTGCTCCCCGAGCAAGGAGACGAGCTGAGCGTAGAACTCAATTTCGCTCGGGACCGAAACGTAGTCGGTATTGGGAATGGGGAAAGTCCCGTCCCATCCGGCCTGAAGCAGTTCGTTCAACTTGGCCGCGGTGGTAAATACCCCGCCACCGATCAACAGCTTAAGCGATCCGAGATCCACCCCCTGCTCGCCGATCCGACACGTGGTCTGGAAAAGAGTTTTGTGGCCATAATCGTCCCAGTTGTTGTCGAGCAGCTCGATAACGTCCCCATCCACCGAAGGAGCAGGCGTTATGCGTCGAGTTGACCGTCCGAGATAGACCACGCGCATGACTAGGAATTCCTGTCCGAATGGATGACGCCGCAGTGTCGATTAGCGTAGGGAGAACCTCCTCGCTAGCAATTCAAATGGCTCTCTCTGTCCCCAAGTGCCGGGCGCGGAATCAACCATCGATGGTTATTTTTGAGAGATCGGTCCAATCGCAGTCGTTCAGTACGGAAAGTGCCTCAACCCCTGCTACCTTTTCGCCCCTCCCTATTATAATAATTCTCCCTAACCCCCTGATATCCCTCACCTCACCCTCCACCCCAGCGTCCTATACCCGCCACAGGAACAAGCCCGCCTACAATACGCCCGTCCCGTCGCACGGGGAGGCGCAGAGGCCTTGCGTGATCTGGCGGCGGGATGTGGAGAAGCGGGGGCCCGGTTCCGGCCTGCCATCGAAAGGCAGGCGTTCGCCCGGGGTCCGATCGGAGAGATCGGATGTCAGGGGCGAGGGGGATACTCGCCCGGTCCGGGGACCGTGTCGCAAGCACGGCCCGCCCGCCGGAGGCGCTGCGGTAAGGCGATAACACCGCCACCCGACGCAAGCTTCCCTTGTTCCTCTCCACGCGGAGCGTTGAACAGGAGTCGAAACGGTTAGTTTCCAAAATCTCCGGGCTCCGGTCCGGCGCTCCGCCCGCCTTCCCGCCACCGCTTGTCCGCAAGCGGCGAAGACGCACGCCCCGCGTCTCCCTCCCCGCCCGGGGAGGGTGGCCGAGCCGAAGGCGAGGTCGGGTGTGGGCGGCCCGCCCGGCCGCGCTCGCGCTCGCCCGCCGCCCCCACCCGGTCGCTGACGCGACCACCCTCCCCGCGACGGGGAGGGAGAACAGAGGTCCAGACCCCCCATGCCCCTGCCCCGCACCCGCCGCCCGCCGCGCCCGCCGCCGCCGTCCCTCAAACAGCTGCTGGCCGCGGCCATGCGCCGTTGCGAGGCCGACTGGCATGCCGCCGTGCACAAGGAATCCTGGCGGCTGGTCTACGCCGACGGCCTGCGCGCCGCCGGGGCCGCCGAATGGGCCCGCGGCCGCCAGTCGCTGATCGACCAGGGCGTCCGGCCGCCGTCGTGGCTGCCGGAGGAGAAATGGTGAGATTGCCTCCCCCGCCGCTCATCCCCGCGAAGGCGGGGATCCAGTGCTTTGGGTGACGGGACATCGAGGATGGGGGCGGACCGCTCGTCCTGAAACACCGGCGTCAGGCTGGACAGGACTGGATCCCCGCCTTCGCGGGGAAGAGCGGATCAAACGCAAAGACTCAGTTCGCCCCCGCCGCCCCGCCCGCCGAGGCCATCTGCAGCTCCCCGGCCGGTTCGCGGAAATAGCGGTCGATGCCTTCGGCCACGGCGCGCATCAGCCGGCGCCGGGCGCGGCTGTCGTTCAGCAGCCGCTCGTCCTCGGGATTGGTGATGAAGCCCATCTCCAGCAGCACCGCCGGCACGTCGGGGGCCAGCAGCACGGCCAGGCCGGCGTCGCGGTGGCTGCGCCGCAGCATCGGATGGTCGGCCGCCTCCAGCCCGCCCAGCAGGGTCCGGGCCAGCTGGGCCGAGCGGTTCTGGGTGGCGCGCTGGGTCATGTCCAGCAGGATGCGGTCGACCGAGGCGTCGCGCCCCGGCAGGTTGAGGCTGCGCTGCCAGTTGTCGCCGCGGGTGAACTCCCGCACCGCCCGGCCGGCGCCCTGTTCCGACAGGGTGTAGACGCTGGCCCCGCGCGTCGCCGGATCGGCCCCGGCGTCGGCGTGCAGGCTGATGAACAGGTCGGCCCCGGCCTGGCGGGCGATGGCCACGCGGCGGTTCAGGTCGACATAGACGTCGCTGTCGCGGGTCATCCGTACGCGGTAGCGGCCGGTCCGCTCCAGTTCCCGCTTGAGCTCGAGGGCGGCGGCGAGGGTCACCGCGCTCTCGCGGGAGTCGGCGCCCTGGGCCCCGGGGTCGCGGCCGCCGTGGCCGGCGTCGATGAACACCAGCGGCCGTTCCGCCGGGCGCGGGGCCGCGGCGCGGGCGGCGCGGCGCGTCGGGGCGCGGCCGGTGGCCTTCAGGTCGAGGACATAGCGATAGTGGGCGACGCCGTCGCCGGGCGGCAGCAAGAAGCGGCGCTCGATCACCGCGCTGCTGGCCAGATCCAGCTCCAGCCGCGAGGCGGCGCCGGCCCCGGCGAGGCGGAAGCCGCGCACCAGGCCCTGGCCGGTCCCGCTGCGGCGCTCGGGCGGGGCGACGCCGGCGAGGCTCAGCACCACCTGGCCGTCGTCGCCGGCGCGGATCACCTGGCCGCGCGCGCTCTGGTCCAGATCGATCACCACCCGGGTCCGCTCGGCGTCGCCGCCGAAGCGCACGCGCAGGATCTCGCCCATCGAGCCGGAGGCGAGGCCGCGCCCTGCCGCCAGCAGGGCGACGCAGAACACGACGAGGCCGAGGGCGACCGCGATCCGCTCGCGCACGCCCCATTCCGCCGGCCTGATACGCCACACCCCGTGCATTTGACGGTCACCCACCTCTTGGTTGGCCGCATCATGCCGCAAACGGGTCGACAGGGGGTTAAGGCCGGCGCGGCTTTCAATTCGAATTCGTCATGCCTATGCTTGGTCCGCTCGCGAATGATCGCGTCCCCCGATCCGTCGGGACCGGACGCGCCCTCTTCGCGGCGTGACTTTCACTGATCCGAGAGCCGGCCGGGCCCGCCCCGCCGATTCGACGACCGGGTCCGGGACGCCCCTATCGACGGCGCGTCCGGGCCCAGGACCGTACTGAACCTCCATGGGCCATATCGCCTGCGCTCCCTTCCGGTCTGATCTGACCGACCTCGCCACCGGCCACGGCCGCGGCGACGGGATCGCGCTCGCCTGCGCCCGCCCTTCCCTTCCCATTCGGCGAGCCGCCACATCCCCCAGCGGGGACGGCCGAGCGCGCCAGAAAGCAATTCTCCATGTCAAAGACCATGTTGATCGACGCCGCCCACGCGGAGGAAACCCGCGTCGCCATCGTCGAGGGCCGTCAGATCGAGGAATTCGACTTTGAATCCCGCACGAAGCGCCAGCTTCGCGGCAACATCTATCTCGCCAAGGTCACCCGCGTAGAGCCCAGCCTGCAGGCCGCCTTCGTCGAATACGGCGGCAACCGCCACGGCTTCCTCGCCTTCAACGAAATCCACCCGGACTATTATCAGATCCCCGTCGCCGACCGCGAAGCCATCATGGCTGAAGCGGCCACGGACGAGGACGACCACGACGACCTCGGCCGCGAAAGCGACGACGGCGAGTCCGAAGGCGGCATGGCCGAGGAAGAGCGGCTCAAGCGCCGCCTGATGCGCCGCTACAAGATCCAGGACGTGATCAAGCGCCGCCAGGTCATGCTGATCCAGGTCGTCAAGGACGAGCGCGGCGGCAAGGGCGCGGCCCTGACCACCTGGCTGTCGCTGGCCGGCCGCTACTGCGTGCTGATGCCCAACACCGGCAAGGGCGGCGGCATCTCGCGCAAGATCACCCAGGCCTCGGACCGCAAACGCCTCAAGGCCGCCGCCGCCGCCCTGGACGTGCCGCGCGGCATGGGCCTGATCATCCGCACCGCCGGCGCCAAGCGCACCAAGGCCGAGATCAAGCGCGACTACGAATATCTGCTGCGCCTGTGGGAGACGATCCGCGAAACCACCCTCGCCTCCAACGCCCCCTCGTTGATCTACGAAGAGGAGAACCTCGTCCGCCGCGCCGTGCGCGACATGTTCGACAAGGATTTCGACGGCATCCAGGTCGAGGGCGTCGAGGGCTTCAAGGAAGCGCGCGACTTCATGCGCGTGCTGATGCCCTCGCAGTCGAAGAAGGTGCACCTGTACCAGGGCGCCCGGCCGCTGTTCGCCGCCAACGGCATCGAGGAGATGCTGACCCAGATCCACCAGCCCACCGTGCCGCTGAAGTCGGGCGGCTATCTGGTCATCAACCAGACCGAGGCCCTGGTCGCCATCGACGTCAACTCCGGGCGCGCCACCAAGGAGCGCAACGTCGAGGCCACGGCCTTCAAGACCAATATGGAAGCCGCCGTCGAAGCGGCCCGCCAGCTGCGCCTGCGCGACCTCGCCGGGCTGATCGTCATCGACTTCATCGACATGGATGAGTCGAAGAACAACCGCACCGTCGAGAAGGTGCTGAAGGACGCCCTGGCCAAGGATCGGGCCCGCATCCAGATGGGCCGCATCTCGGGCTTCGGTCTGATGGAGATCAGCCGCCAGCGCCGCCGTCTCGGCGTCATCGAGGGCGCCACCGAGGTCTGCCCGCACTGCCAGGGCGCCGGCCGTATCCGTTCGGCCGAAAGCGCCGCCCTGATGACCCTGCGCGGCGTCGACATCGAGGCCGGCAAGAACGGCGCCGGCTCGGTCACCCTGCGCGTCTGCACCGCGGTCGCCCTCTACATTCTCAACCACAAGCGCGAGTACCTGCAGAGCCTGCAGACCCAGCGCGGTCTGAACGTCATCATCCAGATCGACGACAGCCTCGCCCAGGGCGAACACGCGATCGAGCGCACCGAGACCAATGAGGACTTCACCCCGCCGGAAGGCGCGGAGGTCTTCATCGACCTGGACGACGGCTTCGACGACAGCGCCTGGGAGGACGAGGACGAGGAAGACGAGTTCATCGACGATGTCGTCGAGGAGGATGAGGACGGCCTCGCCCGAGAGGAGTCCGACGACGACGAGCCGCGCGAACGCGCCGAGCGCACGGAGGGCGATCGCGGCCGGGGTCGCGGCCGGCGCCGCCGGGGCGGACGCCGCGAGGAGGGCGACGCGCCCGCGCTCGACGCCCTTGCCGCCCCTGCAGCCGAGGACGACGACGACAGCGAGGCCGGTCGCCGGCGCCGCCGTGGCCGCCGTGGCGGACGACGCGTCCGCGAAGAGGGCGGCGAACGTGACGCCTTCTTCTGGGTGCGCGGCCGCACGCCGTCGCTGGACGACCCTTACGTCTGGTTCGATCCGATCAACCCCGAGCGCGCCCAGCCGCGCGCCGAAGCGAACGAGTCTCCGATCGGGGACGTCGAGGAGATCGTCGGCGAACGGCCCGACGGCGAGACCGGCGAACGCAACGGCCGGTCGCGCCGGCGTCGCGGTCGCGGTCGCGGTCGGGATCGCGGTTCGGAAGGCGGCCTGAGCCATGAGGTCAAGGTCGAGACCCGCGCCACCAACGAAGGCATGCCGCCCGACGGCTCGCCCGACACCCCCATGGCCGTCGTCGCCGGGGACGAACCCGCGCCCGTCGCGGTCGAGGAACCGAAACGTCGCCGCGTGCGCCGCAAGGTCTCGGCCAGCGCCACCACGGAGTCGGAGGCCGAAGCCGTCACCATGCCGATCGAACCCAATGAGGCCGAACCGCTCGCTGCGGAGCCGGCCGTGCTGGACGTGACGCCGGCCGAGGCGGCCGAACCGGAGCCGGTCCCCGCGCCCGGGCCGGAAACCCCCTCCGCGCCGGAGGTCGATGTCGCGGCCCTGATCGCCGAGGATCCGAACCAGATCGTCGCCCCGCCCGAGAAGCCGAAGCGCGGATGGTGGCGCCGTTGAATGGCCGCACTTAGATAGTGAGGATCGGGGCGGGGGCGTTCGACGGTATCGGGAGTACGCCATGGATTGGCTGACCAGACACGCCGCCCGCCTCGCCGGGGCCATGACGGCCGCCAGCCTGCTGCTGACGGCCGCCGCGCCCGCCTCGGCCCAGAGCGCCATTCGCGACACCGAGATCGAGTCGATCATTCACGAATGGGCCGCCCCGGTGTTCACCGGCATGGGGCTGGAGCCGTCCGAGGTCGAGATCCTGCTGATCAACGACGCCGATCTGAACGCCTTCGCCACCCGCGGGCGGATCATGGGTCTGAACACCGGCCTGATCCTGAAGACGCGCAATCCCAATGAACTGCTCGGCGTGGTCGCCCACGAGGCCGGCCACATCCGCAACCGCCATACCCTGCGTGACGGGGCCCAGGACGCCGGCATGCAGCCGATGCTGATGACCATGGCCCTCGGCGCCCTGGCTATTGCGGCCGGCGCGCCGGACGCCGGCGCCGTCCTGCTGGGCAACAGCCAGTATTTCGGCACCCTCAGCGCCCTGCGCTACATGACCCACCAGGAAGGCGAGGCCGACAACACCGGGGCCCGCGCGCTGGAGGCCGCCGGCGAATCCGGCCGGGGGCTCGTCTCCTTCTTCGAGAATTTCCGTTCGCAGGAGGTCTTCTCCGACGCCCGCCGCTACCCGTACTTCCGCAGCCATCCGCTGTCGTCCGACCGCATCGAGAACCTGCGCCGCTTCGTCGCCGAACAGCCCAGCTACGGCAAGCGCGACAGCCCCGAGCGGCTGGCCCAGCACGCCCTGATCCTCGCCAAGATCCATGCCTTCCTCGATCATCCGCGCGAGACCTTCGCCGCCTATCCCGAGACAGACGTCTCCCTGCCCGGTCGCTATGCCCGGGCCATCGCCTGGTATCGCGACGGACAGACCGACCGCGCCCTGACAGCGGTCGATGTCCTGTTGGCCGAACAGCCGGAGAACCCGTATTTCTGGGAGCTGAAGGGTCAGATCCTGTTCGAGGAAGGCCGGCCGGAGGAGGCCATCGGCGCTCACCAGCGCTCGGTCGAGCTCAAGCCGGACGCGCCCTTGCTGCGCATCAACCTGGCCCACGCCCTGATCGAGACCCGCGACGCGGCGCAGCTCGAGGCGGCCGTGGACCACCTGAAGCGGGCCACGGCGATGGAGAAGGACAACACCATGGCCTGGCGCCTGCTGGGCCAGGCCTACGCCAGCCAGGGCAAGGAGGGCGAGGCCCGCCTCGCCTCGGCCGAGATGTATTTCGCCGTCGGGGCCGGGCAGCAGGCCACCCAGTTCGCCCTGCGCGCCCGCGACATGCTGGACCGTGGATCGGCTGAATGGACCCGCGCCATGGACATCGTCTTCGCCTCCGGGGCGACCCAGGACGACATTGACGACGTTGATCGCCGTAACGAACGCCGCCGCCCCACGGTCATCCCCGCCGGTGGCTGAATCCTTCCTCCGAGAGCCTGAATGACCGATACGCCCGAGCCCAAGCCCGCGCCGTCCCGCTTCGGCGGCCTGTTGTCCGGCAACCGCGCGGGCCTCGCCGCCTTGGCGGTGTCCGTCGTGGCCCTGGTCCTCGCCCTGGCGCCCTACGCCTCGGGCGGCCCTTTCGGCTCGCGGGTGCGCGCCTACCTCGTCGAGAACCCCCAGGTGCTGCAGGAGGTCAGCGACGCCCTGCAGCTCAAGGCGCAGCAGGAGCAGATCGTCCTCAATCGCCAGAAGACGGTCGAGATCAACGCCCGCGCCGCCGCCAACCCGGGCCTGCTGGCCGTCGACGACCGCGACGCCGCCTTCGGCCCGGCCGACGCCCGGGTCACCGTCATCGAGTTCTTCGACTTCCGCTGCCCGGGCTGCAAGCTGACCGCGCCCGAGGTGCTTCGGCTGATCCAGGCCCATCCCGATGTGCGTTTCGTGTTCAAGGAATGGCCCATCCTCGACGGCCCGACCAATGGCGTGTCGCACTACGCCGCCCGCGCCGCCCAGGCCGCGCACCGTCAGGGCAAATACCTGCCGGTGTTCCGCGACATGATGGCCGAACAGGCCCTGTCGCCGGCCGCGATCGACGCCATCCTCGCCGACAACGGCGTGTCGATGGCCGAGGCCGAGGCGGCCATGGCGGGCCCGGAGATCGCCCGCCACATGGCCGACATGCAGACCTCGGCCATGGCCCTGGGACTGGTCGGCACCCCGACCTTCTTCGTCAACGGCAAGGCCAGCGAGACCATCGAGCCGGCGGCGCTGGAACGGGCCATCCGCGAGGCCAAGGCGGGCTAGGCCAGCTTCAGGTCCATGGCCCCGCCGATCCATTCAATCCGCGACCGGCGCTCCGCCTCGGCGGCGGCGGCGGTGTTTCCGAGCGCCGTTTCGGCCCGGGCGAGGACAAAATAGCTGTAGGGATCGCCGGGCCAGTCCTCCAGCAACTCCAGCACCTTGGCCCGGGCTCCCGCCGCGTCGCCTGACGCCAGCATCGCCGCCGCCAGACTGCGGCGGGTCGGGTACCAGATCACCGGCGGGTCGCCGCCCTCCTCCTCCATGGCCTGCAGCTCGGCGGCCCGGGCGAACGCCGTGACCGCCGCGGCGGGATCGCCGTCGATCATCGCCGCCCGCCCCTCCAGCACCCGCTGGGACAGTTCGACGAAGGCCCGCCGCCGCTCCTGCATCCGACCGTCTTCGGAGAAGGCGGGGTCCTGCCGCAAGGTCTCGATGGCCGCCGCCTCGGCCCGCACGGCGTCGACGTCGCCGGCCCGCGCCGCCGCCTCGCCGCGGGCGTAGCGCCAGCTGATCCGCAGCATCGGATGGCTGGCCGGCGGCTCCTTCAGGGCCGCGACCCGTTCCGCTTCGGCGAACCGGCCATAGACGGCGTAGGCGTTGTTGGCGACCATCTGACGCCACACATTGTCGGCCGGAATGTCGGGGAAGGTGGCCATGTACCAGTCGGCCAGCTTGACCCCCTCGTCGGCGCCGCCGGCCATCAGGGCCCCGCCCATGCCGAAATGGATGTTGTGGCCGTGCAACGGCATCCCCGGCACCCCGCCCGGCGGCCGCGCCAGCCCGTCGTAACGCCGGTCCAGCGCCACGGCGTTGACGTTCGACATCATCGCCTCGCGGTATCGGCCGACCCGATAGAAGGTGTGCGACGGCATATGCACCAGATGGCTGGCCCCCGGCGCCAGCGCCGCCAGACGTTCGCCATAGGGGATGGCCTTGTGTGGATCGTCCGACCATTCGGTCAGGTGGATGTACAGGTGGATCGTGGCCGGGTCCTCGGGCGCCCGCGCCAGCGTCTGCTCGAGAAGGCGCATCGCCCGGGTGATGCCGGGATCGGCCGCCTTGCCGTCCTCGTCCCACCAGTCGTCGGCCTTGATCATCAGCGCGTCGGCGGTGATGGCGGCCAGGGAGACATCGGTCGGGTTGCGCCGGGCGATCCGCTCCATGGCCGTGGCGAAGCGGGCGGCGCGCGAGGCCTCGCGGCCGGAGTAGCGCTGCACCAGGGCGTCGATCATCTGCCGCTGCATCGGCGTGGCGCGCCTTGCCAGCCGGCGGGCGTCGCGCGCGATCTTCAGCGCCGCCAGCCGGGTCTCCTCCCCGCCCCCGCCGCCGTTGAGGTTCGGCCCCATGGCCCAGGCCTCGCCCCAGGCGCACATCCCGCAGGTCGGGTCCAGCAACCGCGCCTTGCGGAAGGCCCGCACCGACTCGCCGTGCTCGAAGGCCCAGCGCAGGCGCACGCCGTGATCGAACCAGGCCTGGGCCTCCGGATCGGCCGTGTCGACGCCGAAGCCGCCGGAGCCGAAGCCGTCCACCATCACCATCTCGGCGATCGGCGCGCCGTCCGCGATCGCTTCGCCCGGGCCGCAGACGCGCGGCCGCTCGATCAGGTCCATCACCGCCCGGTCCGCCGTGGCGTCGGCGACGGCGGAGGGACTGGTCAGAACCGCGGCGGCGGCCACGCCGCACATCACAAGCCTGCGCATCCGGAAATCTCTCCCTGTCCCCAGACATAGTGACCGAACCACAGGGCGAGACCAAGCGGCGCTTCTTCCTTTTCGCGGGAAGGCCCATACTTGCGAATCCCATGGCCATCCGTCGTCTCCCCCCTGAAACCGTCAACCGCATCGCCGCCGGCGAGGTGGTCGAACGCCCGGCCAGCGCCATCAAGGAGCTGGTCGAAAACGCGCTCGACGCCGGGGCCACGCGGATCGAGGTCCAGGCCGACGGCGGCGGCCTGACCCGCATCCTGATCGCCGACGACGGGCACGGCATGGCCGCCGACCAGCTGGCCCTGGCGGTCGAACGCCACGCCACTTCCAAGCTCGAGCCCGACGACGCCGGCGACGTCGACCTGCTGCGCATCTCCACCCTCGGCTTCCGCGGCGAGGCCCTGCCCTCGATCGGCTCGGTCGCCCGCCTCGTCATCACCAGCCGGTCCCGCGACGGCGGCGACGCGCATCAGATCACCGTCGAGGGCGGCGACACGCGCCCGGTCGCCCCCGCCGGCTTCCCGGGGCCGCACGGGGCCCGGGTCGAGGTCCGCGACCTGTTCTACGCCACCCCCGCCCGGCTCAAATTCATGAAGTCCGAGCGGTCCGAGGCCATGGCCATCTCCGAGGAGATCAAGCGTCAGGCCATGGCCCATGAGACCGTGGCCTTCACCCTCGACCTCGATGGCAAGACCACCCTGCGCCTGCCCGCCGAACACCCGGGCGACCACGGCCGGCTGAAGCGGCTCGCCGCCCTGCTGGGCCGCGATTTCGAGGCCAACGCCCTGCTGATCGATCAGCAACGGGACGGCGTCCGCCTCACCGGCTACGCGGGCCTGCCGACCTACAGCCGGGGCAACGCCGGCCACCAGTATCTGTTCGTCAACGGCCGCCCGGTGAAGGACCGCCTCCTGCAGGGCGCCCTGCGCGGGGCCTATGCCGACTTCCTCGCCCGCGACCGCCATCCGGCGGCGGTGCTGTTCCTCGACATCGATCCGCTCTCCGTCGACGTCAACGTCCATCCGGCCAAGGCCGAGGTCCGCTTCCGCGATCCGGCCATGGTGCGCGGCCTGATCGTCGGGGCCCTGCGCCACGCCCTCGCCGGCGCCGGCCACCGCGCCTCGACCACGGTCGCCGCCGACGCCCTCGCCGGCTTCCAGCCGCACTCGGGCGTTACCGCGGGTCCGGCCTGGAGCCCCTCCTCCCCTTCGGCCCGGGGCTGGAGCGGCTGGCAGGGCTGGGCCGGGTCCGCGACCGCCGCCGCCCAGCTCATCCCCGGCCTCCACGAACGCTCGGCCCGGGTGGAGCCCGGACCGGCGTTCGACGATCAACCCTTGAGCGACGGCCGTCCGGCCGAGGTCATCGACCCGCTCGACTTCCCCCTCGGCGCCGCCCGGGCCCAGCTGCACGGCACCTACATCGTCGCCCAGACCCGCGACGGCCTCGTCGTCGTCGACCAGCACGCCGCCCACGAACGGCTCGTCTACGAGCGGATGAAGGTGCAGATGGCGGCCGGCTCGGTGACCCGCCAGGCCCTGCTGACGCCCGAGGTGGTCGAGCTAGACCCGGCCGAGGCCGAGCGGGTGTCGTCCCGCATCGACGAACTGGCCGAGCTGGGCCTGATCGTCGAGCCCTTCGGCGCCGGCGCCGTGCTGGTGCGCGAGACCCCCGCCCTGCTGGGCGACACGGACGTCCAGGGCCTGATCCGCGACATCGCCGACGACCTCGCCGAACACGGCGCCGCCCTGGCCCTGTCGGAACGGCTGGGCGAGGTCTGCGGCACCATGGCCTGCCACGGCAGCGTCCGCGCCGGCCGCGTCCTCTCGGCCCCCGAGATGAACGCCCTGCTGCGCCAGATGGAGGCCACCCCCCACTCCGGCCAGTGCAACCACGGCCGCCCGACCTATGTCGAGCTCAAGCTGGGCGACCTCGAAAAGCTGTTCGGGCGGCGTTGATGACGCCCTCGGTGCTGTTCGTCTGTCTCGGCAACATCTGTCGCTCGCCGCTCGCCGAAGGCGCCTTGCGGGCCGAAGCCGCCCGGCTCGGCCTCGACCTGATCGTCGACTCCGCCGGCACCGGCGACTGGCATGCGGGCGAGCCGCCGGACGAGCGCGCGCAGCGCACCGCCCTGCGCAACGGCGTCGACATTTCCGGTCTGCGCGCGCGTCAGGTGCGCCCCGCCGACTTCCGCCGCTTCACCCATGTGGTCGCCCTCGACCACGACAATCTCGCCAACCTGCGCAAGATCGCGCCGGCCGACGCCACGGCCGGGCTCAGCCTGCTGCTCGATCACGTCGAGGGCCGCGAGGGTCAGGCCGTGACCGACCCCTGGTTCGGCGACGAAGCCGGTTTCGAGGTGACGTGGACCGAAGTCACGGCGGCGGCGCGGACTCTCGCCATCCGCCTGCGCGCCGACCGCTAGATCCGCAGCGCCTCGACAAGGTTTCCGGCGCGCCCGCCGGACACCACCTCCCCGCCGGCGACGGCGTAGACCACCCCGTCCACGGCGGCGGCGGCCAATCCGTGACGCGGCGTGCGCATCGGGGACCCCGCCTCCCAGCCGTCGTCCGCCGGATCGTAAATCCACGTCTCGGCGAACACCCCGCCCCCGGCCCCGCGCTGGAACCACTCGCCGCCGAAGGCGACCAGCCTCCCTCCAGCCGCGGCCATCGCCAGTCCGCCGCCGACCTGCTGGCCGGTGGCCGGAGACGGCGGGATCGGCGCCAGCGTGTCCCATCGATCGGCGACCGGATCATAACGGTCCAGCCGCCCTGTCCCGCCGCCGTTCACCGTTCGCCCTCCGGCGACCCAGATCGCCCCGTCCAGCATCGCGGCGGCAGCGCTGTTCCTCGCCAACGGGCACGGTCGCGCCGTGCCCCAGCGGTCATCGCCGACGTGATAGATCAGGTGTCGGTCGGTGTCGGCCTGGTCGTTCCAGCCGCCGTTCGCCGACCCGCCGGGCGTCCGCCCGGTTATCAGATGCAGCGTGTCGCCAAGGCCCACGCCGACCGCCTCCGCCTGCGGCGACGGCAGGGAGGCGATCGGGGTCCAGCCGCCGTCGGCCAGCGCCCAGGCCGTGGTCGTGTTGGTCCACTCGCCCGACTCCGACCCGGCATAGCCGCCGATCGCGTACAGCCCGGCGTCGCCGGCGACCAGCATGGGGTGGTGGCGCGGCGCGGGCAGGCTGGGCCCCTGCGTCCAGCGGTCCACGCCCGGATCATAGACGGCCGTCCGGTCCTCGATATGCAGCGGTTCGCCCCGGCGCGAGACCAGTCCGCCACCCGTGAAAATCTTCCCGTCGAGCACGGCGCAATAAATCTCCTGCACCGGCCACGGCAGCGCGGCGCGCGGGGCCCATGCGGGGGCCGGGGCCTGCGCGCGGACGGCGAAGGGCGCCACGGCCGAGCCGCCGGCGGCGGCGAGGAAGGTGCGGCGGTCGAGAGGTCCCATGTCCGCACAATAACGCCGAATTCCGCCCGCGCGCCAGACGCCCTCAGCCGCGAGCGGTCACCCGCAGAAACAGCACCCGCGCCGCGCCATAGTCGCGCGCATCCAGCCGCTCATAGCCGGGCGTGTCGATCTCCGGCTCGTCCGAGCCGCGCTCGAACACCACCACCGCCCCCGGCTTGAGCCAGTTGCCCTCCAGCAGCCGGAGCAGCGTCTGTTCGCCCAGCCCCTGCCGATAGGGCGGATCGAGGAAGGCCAGGTCGAACGCTTCGCCGTCGGACCCCGGCCGCACGCCCAGATCGATGGCGCTGCGCCGGTGCACCCGCGTGCGCCCCATCACCCCATAGGCGTCGGCGTTCTCGCGGATCGCTCCGCGCGCCTCGTCGTCGGTCTCGACGAACAGGGCGAAGGCCGCCCCCCGGCTGATCGCCTCGAAGCCCAGCGCGCCCGAGCCGGCGTACAGATCGATGACCCGCACCCCGTCCAGCGGCTCGGCCCAGGCGGCGTGTTCCAGCACGTTGAACACGGCCTGACGGGCGCGGTCGGACGTCGGGCGCGTGCCCTGTCCCTCCGGCGCGACGATGCTGCGCCCCTTCAAACTTCCGGCGACGATCCGCACGGATCAGCCCTTCGAGCGCGGTCCGCGCGGGCTGCCGCGCCCGCCGGCCGGCCCCGCGCCGGGGCGCGAACCGCCGGGCGGATTGCTGCGGCTGCCGCCCCCGCGCGGCTTGAAGCCGCCGCCGTCGCCGCCGCGCGGCGGCGCGCCGTCCCGCGGCTTGGCCGGACGGGTCGGACGCCCGCCCTCCGCCGCCGGTTTGGGCGCGAAGGGCCGGCCGGCCCCCGGTCCGCTACGCGGCTTGTCGATGAACTGGTCGGCTCGCGGTTTGAAGACGCGTTTCGGCGGGTCGCCGGCCGCCGTCTCGCCCTCTGGGCGGGCGCGTGGGGTGAAATTCTTCTTCGGATGCTCGAACTTCGGCGCGGCCTTGGCCCAGCCCGGCTTCTTCTGCGGACGGGCGGCGCGCTCGGCCGCGGCGTCGGCGGCGGCTCCGGCCGCGCGGACCCGGCTGGGCTTGCGCGACGGATCCGAGATGGCCGAACCCGACGCGCCCTTGTTGATCGGCGCCGAGGTGCGCCGGCCGGGGATCGGCACCGGAGTCGACACCGTATTGCCGGTCGGCAGGCTTTCGGGCCGGATGTATTGGGCCAGCAGTTCGCGGATCACCCGCGGCCCGACCTCCTCGACCGACCCCAGCGGCAGCGTGCCCAGCTGGAACGGCCCATAGGCCAGGCGGATCAGCCGGTTCACCGTCAGCCCCAGATGCTCCAGCACCTTGCGGACCTCGCGGTTCTTGCCCTCGGTGATGGACACGCTGATCCACAGATTGGCCGGACTGTTCCCCTCGCTCTCCTTCGCCTTGTCCAGCGTCGCCTCGATCGGCCCGTAGCGAATGCCGTCGACGGTGACTCCGTCCTTCAGCGAATCCAGCTGCAGCTGGCTCACGCGGCCCCTCGCCCGGGCCCGGTACTGGCGGACCAGTTCGGTCGACGGCAGCTCCAGCGCCCGGCTCAGCTCGCCGTCATTGGTCAGCAGCAGCAGGCCCTCGGTGTTGAGGTCCAGCCGGCCGACCGACAGCACCCGCGGCAGACCGCTGGGCAGGGCGTCGAACACGGTCGGACGCCCGGCCGGATCGGTGTGAGAGGTCAGCAGGCCGGCCGGCTTGTGATAGCGCCACACCCGCGTCGCCTCGGCCGAGCCGATCGGCTTGCCGTCGACGGTGATGACGTCGTCGCGCGTCACCACCACCGCCGGCGTGTCTAGGATCTTGCCGTTGACCGCCACCTTGCCGAGCCCAATCAGCCGCTCGACCTCGCGGCGCGAGGCGATGCCGGCCCGGGCCATGACCTTGGCGATGCGCTCGCTGCGCTTCGGCCCCTCGTCGGCCTTGCCGCCCGGCTTGCCGTCCTTGCCGAACGGCTTGCCGCCGGGTTTGCCTCCGGCGCGCGGCGGCCCCTTGGGGCCGTCCTTGGCGAAGGGTTTGCGGGGGCCGTCGCGGTCGCCGTCTTGACGCGGGCGCGGCTTCTTGTCGTTGTCTCGGGGATGGAAGGCCATGATGAGCGGTTCATGCACATGGCCTTGGCCTGTGCGCAAGCGGCGGCGGACGCGGGAGAGACTCCGGTCGGTTGCGTGATCGTCGACGAATCGACCGGCGAGGTCGTCGCCGAGGGCCGCAACGGCCCCATCGGCGCCCACGATCCCACCGCCCACGCCGAAATCGTGGCCCTGCGCGCGGCGGCCGCGCGCCGCGAAAACTACCGTCTCACCGGCCTGACCCTCTATGTGACGCTGGAGCCCTGCGCCATGTGCGCCGGGGCCATCAGCCACGCCCGTATCGGCCGCGTCGTCTGGGGCGCCGACGATCCCAAGGGCGGCGCCGTTCGCCATGGTCCGCGCTTCTTCGAACAGCCCACCTGCCACTGGCGTCCCGAAACCACCGGCGGCGTTCTGGCGGATCAGGGCGGCGACCTGCTACGCAGTTTCTTCCGCGCCCGGCGCAAGGGAACAGCCGCCTGACCGGCGCGTTGCTCCGCAATCCCTCCACGGCAAGGCTTGTAACATGCGTCTGATGCCCTTCGCCGTCGCGGCCGCCCTTGTCGTGACAGCCTGCGGCCCGAAGCCGACCGAGGTCTCCTCCGACGGCGAGGCGGTGCGCAAGCGGGCCGAGGACGCCCAGACCGCCCGCCGCCGCACCGGGGCCGAGATCCAGCAGCGGACGCTCAATCGCGTGGTCCGCACCGTCTACCTCTGCAACAATGGCGAACGCCTCTCGGTCGATTTCGACAACGCCCGCGAGATGGCCACGGTGCGCAACTCCAGCGGCGAGGCGGTGGACCTGTTCCAGGAGCGCACCCCGACGGGCCTGTGGTACCGCGCCTCCGGCCACGAACTGCGCGGCGAGGGCGTCATGGCCCACTGGACGGCCGACGGCCGCGAACCGACCGACTGCCGGGCGATCGACTAGAAGGCCGCCAGCCGGGCGTCCAGCCGGTCCCGCACGGACGGCCAGTCGTCGTCGAGAATGGCGAATTGGGCCGTGTCGCGGATCCGCCCCTTCCAGGTGATCTTGTGCTTGCGCAACACGCCCTCGTCGCGGGCCCCGAGTTTGCGGATCGCCGCCTGGCTGGCGGGATTGATGGCGTCGGTGATGATTTCGACCCGCACGGCCCCGGCGTCGAAGGCATGACCCAGCAGCAACCGCTTCGCGGCGGGATTGACCGGACCGCCCCGAGCCTCGGGCCGATAGAAGGTCGAGCCGATCTCGCAGCGGCGGTAGGCGGGCTTGATCTCGTACAGGCTCGTCGTGCCGACCACCGGGCCGTCAGAAAGGCGGCGGACGGCATAGGCGATCCGGCTTCCCTCCTCCATCGCCGTCAGGGCCGATCGCCACCAGCCGTCGAAATGCGGCCCCCAGGCCGCGCCGACCATGATGTCCCAGGCCTCGGGATCGCAATCCAGCGCCGCGCGCACCTCCGCTTCCAGCTCGGGCCCGAAGGGTTCGAGGCGGACAAACCGGTTCGCCAAGGGCTCGATACGAAGGCGCATCGGCTGAACGCTCACGAGCATCCCTCTGCGGCGAGGAAGGACGCGACGGCGGCGGGATCGACATTCTTGTCGACGAAGGCGTCGCCGACGCCGTGGACCAGGATCAGCGTCAGTCGCCCGCCCTCGGCCTTCTTGTCCCCCGCCATCCGCTTCAGCAGGGCCGCGCCCCGGAACCGGCCCGCCTGATGCAGCCGGGTCGGCAGGCCGGCGGCCTGAAGAACCGCCTCGACGCGCTCGGCTTCGCCGGCCTCGCACAGACCCCTCGCCGCCGAAAACCGGAAGGCCAGGGCGCAGCCCAGGGCCACGGCCTCGCCGTGCGTCAGCGTCGTCTCGTCGAACCCCAGTTCCGCTTCGATGGCGTGGCCGAAGGTGTGGCCGAGGTTCAGCAGGGCGCGCCGCCCCGCCTCCTTCTCGTCTTCGCCGACGATGGCGCTCTTGATCTCCACCGAACGCACCACGGCCCGCTCCAGCGCCGCCGGATCGCCCCGCGCGCCGGCCGCCCCCTCGCCCGCCAGCCAGTCGAGGAAGCCGGCGTCGCAGATCAGCCCGTGCTTGAGCACCTCGGCCCAGCCCGAGCGCAGCTGCCGCTCCGGCAGGGTGGCCAGCAGGTCGATGTCGGCCAGCACCAGCCGGGGCTGATGGAAGGCCCCAACCAGATTCTTGCCCCGCGGCGTGTCGATCGCCGTCTTGCCGCCGACCGAGGAATCGACCTGGGCCAACAGGGTGGTCGGGACCTGGACGAAGTCGACCCCGCGCATGAACAGCGCCGCCGCCAGGCCGGCGAGGTCGCCGACCACGCCGCCGCCCAGCGCCACCACCACGTCCTTGCGGTCCAGCTGGAAGGCCAGCATCCGGTCGATCACCCGCTCCAGTTCGGCGAAGGATTTGGAGCCCTCGCCCGGCGGCACGGTCAGCAGCCGGCCCGGCGCGCCGGCCGCCTCCAGCGAGGCCAGCGCCGCCTTGCCGTGCAGGCCCGCCACCGTCTCGTCGGTGATGACCACGGTCCGGCCCTGGGCCAGCGGTGCGACCCGCGCCCCGAGCCCGGCCAGCAGCCCCCGACCGACCACCACCTCATACGGCCGGAACTCCCCGCCCGAGACCGTCACCGTCGTGGTCATGTCTCCGTCTCCGGTTGAGGCGCGGCGAAATAGGCGCGCAACGCCTCGTGGATCGCCTCGACCGCATGGGCATGGGCCCCGCCGGTGACGTCGACGGTCACGTCGGCGGTTTCATAGATCGGATAGCGCACGTCCGCGAGAGCCCTGAGCGCCGTCAGGGGATCGCGCCCGCGCAGCAGCGGACGGGTGTCGCGTCGCTGCACCCGCTGCGCCACGGTTTCCAGATCCGCCCGCATCCACACCGTCACCGCCCGGTCCTTCAACAGCGACCGGGTGTCGGGATTCAGCACCGCCCCGCCGCCGGTCGCCAGCACCATGCGCGGCCCTTCCAGCAAGCGTCGGATCACCCGCGCCTCGCCGGCCCGGAACTCGGGCTCGCCCAGTTCGGCGAAGATCTCGGACACGGTCATCGCCGCCGCCGCCTCGATCTCGACATCGCCGTCCGCGAACGGCAGGCCCAGCCGCTTGGCCAGACGCCGCCCGACGGTCGATTTCCCCACCCCCATAAGCCCGACCAGCGCTATGGTGCGCTGATGGACCGGAATCGGCCCGCCCTCGCTCACGGCCGGCCTCGCGGGCGGCGTAGCGGGACGAACGGCGGAACGGACGGCGGCAGGCAAGGCGTCATGACCCGACCACCCTTTACACCAGGCGTCGCCGACGCAAAGCGGTCCCGCGCATGACCACGCCACAGGTCGAAGCCTTCCTCGAGATGATGGCGGTCGAGCGCGACGCCTCGCCCCACACCCTGTCGGCCTACGGCCGCGATCTGGCCGACGCCGAGGCCGCCCTGCCGGAGGGGCTGATGAGGGCCGACGAAGCCGCCATCGAGGCCTGGTACGCCGGGCTCGGCGCGCGCGGCCTGTCCGCCGCCACCCAGGCCCGCCGCCGCGCCTCCATACGCCAGTTCTACCGCTTCGCCCTCGGCGAGGGCTGGCGCGCCGACGACCCGTCGCGCCGGCTCGACGCCCCCCGACAGGGCCGCAGCCTGCCGCGAACGCTCAGCCGGGACGAGATCGAACGCCTGCTGGCCGCGGCCGCGGCCCGCGACGGCGCCGGCGGCCTGCGTCTCGTGGCCCTCGTCGAACTGGCCTACGCCTCGGGCCTGCGCGTCTCCGAGCTGCTGGGCCTGCGCGTCGAGGCGGTGCGCCGCGACCCGGCCTTCCTGATCGTCCGCGGCAAGGGCGGCAAGGAACGGTTGGCCCCGCTCAACGCCGCCGCCCGCGAGGCGGTCAAGGCCTGGCTGATCGCGCGCGACGCCGCCCGCCCCGAAAAGGCTCCCGACAGCCCGTGGCTGTTCCCCTCGGCCTCGGCCAGGGGCCATCTCACCCCCCGCCGCTTCGCCCAGCTGCTGGACCAGTCCGCCCTCGACGCCGGCATCGACCCGGCCCGGGTCAGCCCGCACGTCCTGCGCCACGCCTTCGCCACCCACCTGCTGGAGGGGGGCGCCGACCTGCGCGTGGTCCAGACCCTGCTCGGCCACGCCGACATCGCCACCACCCAGATCTACACCCACGTCGCCACCGACCGCCTCGCCGAAGTGGTGCGCAGCAAGCACCCCCTGGCGCGTGACGACTGAACCCCGCTTGCCCCCCGGCGTTGACCCCACTAGGTTCCGCCGCCTTCCGTTGCGCTGAAACGCGCGCCTGTTCCGGACGCCTGATGGCCACCCACTACCTCGAGTTCGAAAAGCCGATCGCCGATCTTGAGGCCAAGATCGAGGAGCTGAACCTGCTCTCCTCGACCTCCGGCTCGTTCGACGCCGAGGTCGAACAGCTGCGCAAGAAGGCCGACCAGCTGCGCCGCAAGACCTACGCCTCCCTCGACCCGTGGATGAAGACCATGGTCGCGCGCCACCCGCAACGGCCGCATTTCGTCGACTTCTGCGAGGGTCTGTTCACCGACTTCGTCGAGCTCAAGGGCGACCGCCAGTTCGGCGACGACCAGGCGATCCTCGGCGGCCTCGCCCGCTTCCGCGGCGCGCCGGTCGTGGTCATGGGCCATGAGAAGGGCCACGACACCCAGACCCGGGTGACCCACAATTTCGGCATGGCCCGGCCAGAGGGTTACCGCAAGGCCGTCCGCCTGATGGATCTGGCCGAACAGTACGGCCTGCCCGTCCTGACCTTCGTCGACACCGCCGGCGCCTATCCCGGCCTCGGCGCCGAGGAGCGCGGCCAGGCCGAGGCCATCGCCCGCTCGACCGAGCGCTGCCTGACCCTCGGCGTGCCCTCCATCGCCACCGTCACCGGCGAGGGCGGCTCGGGCGGGGCCATCGCCATCGCCGCCGCCGGCCGGGTGCTGATGCTCGAGCATTCGATCTATTCGGTCATCTCGCCCGAGGGCGCCGCCGGCATCCTGTGGCGCGACGGGGCCCGCGCCCGCGACGCCGCCATGGCCATGAAGATCACCGCCCCCGACCTGCTGGCGCTGAAGATCATCGACCGCATCATCCCCGAGCCGGTGGGCGGCGCCCACGCCGACCCCGCCGCGGCCATCGCCGCCGTCGGCGACGCCCTGGCCGAGGAGCTGGCCGCCCTGTCGACCCTCTCGCCCGACCAGATCCGCAAGGCCCGCGCCGACCGCTTTTACGCCATCGGCCGTCTTGACTGAACGCCGTTAACCGTTCGGCTAGGATTGGCGCGCAAGCCTGCGCTGCGACTGGGTTGCGTCGGGCGACTCACTCGGGGCGAGTGGCATGGGCGTATTCGGCGAGACCCTGCGCGAGAGCGCGATCATCAATCTCGCCGGCGCCGTCACCATGGTGGTCGACGACTCGGCCTTCGCCTCCGAAATCACCTCCAGCGCCCTGCTCGGCTTCGGCATCAAGACCCGCTATTCGATGCGCGGCGCGGCCGAGGCGATCCAGGTGCTCAAGGACGCCGAGATAGACCTGCTGGTCGTCGACTGCGACATGCCGGGCATGGACGGTTTCGAGCTGGTGCACTGGCTGCGCCGGTCCGGCCCGCCCAACGCCTTCGTTCCCGTGATCATGACGGCCGGCCACATCCGCCGCGGCATGGTCACCCGCGGCCGCGACTGCGGCGCCAATTTCATCATCACCAAGCCGTTCAGCGCCGCCGGCCTGCTGGAGCGGATCATCTGGGTCGCGCGCGACGGCCGCCCCTTCCTCGAGGTCGGCGAATATTTCGGGCCCGACCGGCGCTTCCGGGAGGCGTCCCCGCCCGGCGACGAGCGCCGCGCCGAGGTGCTCCGCCGCGCCCAATTCGAGGCGGAAAAGGCCGCCGCGGCCGCGAGCTCGCCGGAATGACCGTCATTACCCACGCCCGGCGCAAGTCGCGCCTCGCCACCATGATCGACAGCGCCGGCGGCATCACCGTGGGCGCCGCCCTGAGCCGCGCCCGCGCCAATGTCGCGGCGCTGCGTCCGCGCGGGCTGGCGGAAGTCGCCCGCCACATCGGCGAGCTGGGCGACGTCGCCCCGTCGGCCGACCCCGGATCGAGGATCGAGACCCTTCACCGGATCTACCGGGCGGCAAACGACCTGATCGATGCGGCGGCGCCCTTCGATCTCGACGAAATCTGCGCCGTCGCCGTGAGCCTGTGCGACGTGGTCGACCGGGTCGCGAAGGAGGCCGAGCTGGACTGGCGCATCATCGAGGTCCACGTCCAGGCCCTTCGGCTGCTCAACACCCTGCCGCCCGAAGCGACCGCCGAACGGACCGAGATCACCGGCCAGCTGGCCCGGATGGTCGCGCGGAAATTCGGCTAGACCGGCTGACGGTCGGTCCGGCCGCCGCGCGTCTGCTTGCGCCACAGCGCCGCATATTCCCCGCCCTGACGCGCCACCAACTCGTGGTGGGCGCCGCGCTCGACGATCCGTCCGCCCTTCAGCACCAGAATCTGGTCGGCGTCGGCGATGGTCGACAGCCGGTGCGCCACCACCAGGGTCGTCCGCCCGCTGCGGGCCCGGCGCAGCGTCTTCTGGATCGCCGCCTCGGTGCGGCTGTCCAGGGCGCTGGTCGCCTCGTCGAGGATCAGCACGCACGGATCGGCCAGCAGGGCCCGGGCGATTCCGACCCGCTGGCGTTCGCCGCCGGACAGCTTCAGCCCCCGCTCGCCGACCATCGTGTCCATGCCCTGCGGCAGGTCGCGAATGAAGCCGTCCAGCTCGGCCGCCCCCGCCGCCGCCCAGATCGCCGCCTCGTCCGCTCCCGGGCGGGCGAAGCCGATATTGGCCCGCAGGGTGTCGTTGAACAGGGCCACGTCCTGCGGCACCAGCGCCACGGCCGCGCGCAGCGATTCCTGCGTCGCCTGACGCACGTCCAGCCCGTCGATCAGCACCCGGCCCTCCTGCGGGTCCAGCAGCCGCAGCGCCAGTTTGACGATCGTCGACTTGCCCGAACCCGACGGCCCGACCAGCGCCGTCGTCGTCCCCGGCGCGGCGACGAAGCTGACGTCCTCCAGCCCGTTGGCGCGGGCGTCGTGGCGGAAGCCGACCTGTTCGAAGGCCAGGGCGGCGCCGCGCGCGTCCGCCGGCCGCGGCAGGGCGACCGCGTCTGGCGCGTCGGCCACCTGCGGCGTCTGCCGCGTCACCTTCATCATTTCTTCCATGTCGATGAAAGACTGACGGATTTCCCGATAGGCGAAGCCCAGGATGTTGAGCGGCGCATACAGGGAGATCATGATCAGCACCGCCGCCGTCACATCGCCCGGGCCCATCCGTCCGGCGGCCGCCTCGAACCCGGCCATCACCGCCATCACGCCGAGGCCGATGTTCATGATCACGGCCTGGATCACGTTCAGCAACGCCAGCGAGCTGTTCGCCTTCAGCGCCGCCCGGGTATAGTCGCCCAGGGCGTCGTCATAGCTCTGCGCCGCCCGCGCCTCCGCCCCGAACGACTTGACCGTCTCATAGTTGAGCAGGGCGTCGACCGAGACCCCGGCCGCCTGGGTGTCGGCGGCGTTCATCTCGCGCCGGTGTTCGATGCGCCAGTTGGACAGGGCGAAGGTGGTGATCGCATAGACGGCGACCACCGCCACCGCCACGGCGCCGAAGCGCCAGTCATAGGCCCCGGCCAGCACCCCGGCCGCCAGCACCAGCTCGACCCCGGTCGGAATCAGGTTGAAGGCGAGGATGCGCATCAGGAAATCGACCGCCCGCGCGCCGCGATCCATGGTCCGCGACAGGGAGCCGGACCGTTTGGTCTGGTGGAAGTCCAGCGACAGGCTCAGGGCGTGGGCGAAGGTCTCGGTCGCCGCCGTCCGCTGGGCCGCCGACCGCACCGGGGCGAACACCACGTCCGAGGCGTTGGGCGCGATCGCCGACAACAGCCGCACGAAGGCCCAGCCGACGGCGAAGGCGCCGAAGCTCCAGGCCAGGGCGACGCCCGCCCCCTGCCCTGCCGCCAGCCGGTTGACCGCCGCGCCCAGCACCAGCGGCGCCAGCACCCCCAGCGCCTTGCCGGCGAGAGTCATGCCGATGGCGAGGAACAGTCTTGGATAGAGTTGCGGCGCGTTCGAGCGCCGCACCAGCCGCATCAGGTCCAGCAGGGCCTGCCCGGTCGGCGGCCCCTGCGGAGGCTCGGCCGGAGGGGCGCCCTGCGCCGCCTTCGCCACTGAATCGCCCCGTCGTCCGCTCCGCTCGCCCAGTCTCGCCATGGCGCCCATATGGCCCGCCCGGCCCCGATCGCAAAGCGGCATCAGCGGCGGATGAAACCGTCGCGCGGATCTGGCATGGTCGCCCGGCCATGTCCTTCTGCGCCGCCCCCGCCGAAGCCGCCCTCCGGGCCGCCGCCACGGCCCTGTCAGAGGGCGCGGCGCCGGCCGCCGTCGACCGTCCGCTGGTCGGCGCCGTCAATCACCAGCAAGACCGCGAGCGCGACGGCCGCACCACGGTCGTCGTCATCCAGCCGTTCGGCTATGTCCATGACCAGAGCGGCCGCACAATCTGGGTGCCGGCCGGCTATGTCACCGACTTCGCGTCGATTCCGCGGGTCGGCCGCTGGCTGATCCCGCCGTTCGGCCGCCACGCCATCGCCGCCGTCGTCCACGACTGGCTGTATTCGGTCGGCGAGCCCGGGCGACGCGGCGAGGCCGACGACATCTTCCGCGATGCGCTCGAGGAGCTCGGCGTCGACCTCGCCCGCCGCAATGTCATGCATGCGGCGGTGACCGCCTTCGGCGCCGGCGGCTACGACCGGGCCGCGGCGGCCTGGGCGACCCAATTCATGGATTGGCGCAGCGGCGCGATCCTGCCGCCGCCGGCGCCGCGCGAAGCCTTCTTCGGCGACGGCGATCCCCAGGTGATCGAGGCGATCACCTCACAGTCGCC
>JAXHTU010000060.1:0-18396 GCA_034189955.1 Pseudomonadota bacterium
GCGGCAAGACCAAGCTGTCGATGAAGGTCGTCGATCAGGAAACCGGCGAGGACATCACCGACAAGATCAACGCCGAACGCGCCGAACGCGGCGAGCCCCCGCTGTCCGACGACACCGGCGGACGGCCCAAGCGTGAAGGCGGCGGCGGTGATCGCGATCGCGGCCGCAGCCGTCGCTAACCAGCGGCGACGACGCTGAATGAACGAGGCCCCGGCGGCGACGCCGGGGTCTTTTTCGTGGCGGGCGTCAGTCCGGCTTGATCGCCAGCCGCGCCGTCGCCAGCGGGACGGTCCCGCCTCCCGCCTTCGCGGCGGTCCCGTCGCCCCAGGCCATGGTCGAGGCGGCCGAATAGTTCCACAGCGCCGCCAGCAGGGCCCCGCCCAGGCCGGCGATCGCCGCCGGCGCGTGCAGGGCGTGCAGCCCCATCCCCACGCCCTGGTTGATCAGCGCTCCCCCCGTGCAGGCCGCGTAGAAGGCCAGCAGTCCGCGCCAGAAGGCGGCCCCCGCCAGCCGCCGGTCGCGGAAGGTCAGCAGGTTGTTGAGGACGAAATTGCTGGTCATGGCCGCCGCCACCGCGCCGGCCTGGGCGAGCCAGAAGGCCGTCCCCGCCGCCGCCAGGCCGGACAGCAGGCCGACATTGACCACCACCCCGCTGGCGCCGACCGCCCCGAACAGCACGAACCGCGCCGACAGCAGCCCGCCGGAGCGTTTCTCGACCAGCTGCGCCGCCAGTTCGGCGATCACCCGCAGGTCCAGCTTGGACTCCCCGGCCAGGCGGGGGCGCAGCGTCGTCGGCGTCTCGAACACCTTCGGAACCCGCCGCCCCGACAGCGCCAGATCCAGCAGCACCTTGTAGCCGACCGGCGACATGCGCGGCCGCGCCTCGTCCAGCCATTCGCGGCGGAACAGGAACAGCCCGGCCAGCGGGTCGGTCGTCGGCGTGCCGGTCACCACCTGGGTCAGCATCGTCCCGCAGCGGCTGAGCCCGTGGCGGAAGCCGCTCAGCCCGGTGCGCGCCCCCGGCGCATAGCGGCTGGCCACGGCGATGTCGGCCCCTTCGGCCTCCAGCCCGGCCAGCAGGCGCGGCAGGACGGCCGGGTCGTGCTGGCCGTCGCCGTCCATCAGCCCCAACACCCGCCCGCGCGCCATGGCCCAGCCGGCCGCCGCGGCGGTGGCCAGCCCCCGCTCGCCCCGGCGGCGCAGCAGGCGGATGCGGCCGTCCTCGCGGACGCAGGCCCGAACCGCGTCGGCGGTGCGCTCGTCGGCGGAATCGTCGACGACGATGATCTCGGCCCTCACATGCGACAGATGGCCCAGCGCCTCGCGCAGCACCGGCCCGATCGCGCCGGATTCGTCGAGGGTGCAGATGACGAGGGACAGGTCGGGAGCCATTCAGGGCCTCGCCATGGACAGGGTTGCGGCGGCGGGCGCGACGGCCGGCCCCGGTTCGGCGGCCGTGGCGCGCCGGACGACGAGGATGAGCAGGGCGAGGACGATCAGCGGCGTGCCCGGCACGCCGGCGCCGAGGGCCAGCGGCCGCGCCGCCAGCGGCGCGACGAAGGCGGCGACCAGGGCCAGCTTCTCCCACGGCCGGAAGCCGCCCCGCAGCGCCTCGCGGAACAGCCAGGCCAGGGGCACGGCCAGCAGGGTCAGGTCGTAGTCGAGCAGGAAGGGGGTCGCGATCAGGGTCGCCGCGGCGAGGGTCGCGCCCCGCGCCGGCTCCGACGCCCGGCGCGTCATCCAGACGGCGGCCACCGCCGCGGCCACGGCGAGGCCATGAACCGCCCAGGCCAGCCCGCCGTCCGCCCCCAGCAGCCGCGCCCCGGCATAGGCGCTCTGCATCCGGGCGTAGCCGACGAGGTCGTGTTCCAGCGCCGCCCGGGCCAGGGCGGCGGTCTCGAAGAATCCGCGCCACGCCTCCGGCCCGAAGGCGATCAGCGACGCCAGACACAGACCCGCCGACGTCGCGCCCGCCGAGATGAAGGCCCGCCAATTGCCCGACACCATCAGGAACAGCGGGACCAGCAGGGCCAGGTGCGGCTTGAAGACCAGGGCCCCGAACAGGGCCCCGGACAGCCACGGCCGCCGCTGCGAGGTCAGGGCCGCGGCGCCGAACAGGGCGGCGGTGAGAAAGCCGTTCTGGCCGTGGCCGGTGTTCACCAGCACCGCCGGAAAGGCGAGGATCGGCAGCCAGCCGGGCCCGGGGCCGAGCCAGCGCCGCACCACGGCGACCCAGGCCGCGCCGGTCGCCGCCAGCCACAGCGCCAGCGAGACCGGATAGGGGGCCAGCGCCAGCGGCAGGCAGATCAGCAGATAGGGCGGGGGATAGAAGAAGGCGGCGTATCCCGCCCCCTCGCCGAACATCGCGGCCTGGGCGGCGCGGTGCGCCCCGACGTCCCAAGGGGTCGGGGCCGGCCCCGCCAGCGCCAGCTGCGACGCGGTCCAGAAGCTGGCGAAATCGGTGCCCAGCGCCTTGCCCATCGGGTCGAGCCGGCCGGACGACAGGCCCAGATAGGCCGCGGCGACGAGCGCCGAGACGACCGCGAGGATCAGCCCATAGGCCCGGGCCCGCTCGCCGTCGAACCAGTCGGCGGTGCGGATCAGGCTCCAGTATCGCCCGGACCGGAGCCCCATGCGTCCTCCACGAATGAAGGCGCAGAAGACGCGAAGATGCTTAAGGCCGGATGTGGCGACAGGGTTGACGGCGGCTTAATCCGGCCGCGACCGGGCGGGGTCTAGCGCGGCGCCCGCTTGGCGAGGATCCGCTGCAGCGTGCGCCGGTGCATCCCCAGCCGCCGCGCCGTCTCCGAGACATTGTGGTCGCACAGTTCGTAGACGCGCTGGATATGTTCCCAGCGCACCCGGTCGGCGCTCATCGGATTGTCGGGCGGCTCGGGGGCCTCGCCGGTCATCAGCAGGGCCTTGACCACGTCGTCGGCGTCGGCCGGCTTCTGCAGATAGTCGACCGCCCCGGCCTTGACCGCCGCCACGGCGGTGGCGATGGCGCCATAGCCGGTCAGCATGACGATGCGGGCGTCCTCGCGGCGCTCGCGAATGGCCTCGACGATCTTCAGGCCGTTGCCGTCCTCCAGTCGCATGTCCAGCACCGCGAAGGCGGGGGCGGAGACGCGCAGCGCCTCGCGGGCCTCGGCCACCGAACCCGCCGTCGTCACCTCGAAGCCGCGGCTTTCAAGCGCGCGGCCCAGCCGGGTGCGCAGGGCGTTGTCGTCGTCGAGCAACAGAAGGGTCTTGTCCGCCAGGGCGGCGATCCGGTCTTCGCTCTCGGGCATCGATGGTCTCCTTGAGTCTCAAGTCGGTCACAGTACGGCGACGGTCAAGGTTCAGCCGGGGGGTGCGACATCACGACGGGGCTACCTCGAGGGCCGGGCGGGGCCAGCGAATCGACACCCGGGCCCCGCGCGGCTGGCCCTTGCCGCCGTCCCCGGCGCCGACCGAGACCTTGCCGCCGGTCCGCTCCAGCAGGGTGTGGGCGATGAAGAAACCCAGCCCCATGCCCCCCTGGCTGGGGGCGATGGTCTCGGGCGCCGGGTCCGCCTTGCCCCCCTTGCGGCTCTTGCGCCCGGGGGCGGCGGCGGCCACCGAGGCGGCGATCTGGGCGGCCAGGGCGCGGCGCGCCTTGCCCTGGGGCCGGCTGGTCACATAGGGCTCGCCCAGTCGGGGCAGGATGTCGGGCGGGATGCCAGGGCCGTCGTCGACCACCTCGATCTCGATGAAGCCGGCGTCGACCAGGGCCTGGACCCGCACCCGGCTGTTGGCGAAGTCGGCGGCGTTTTCGACCAGGGTCGAGAGGCCGTGCACCACCTCGGGCAGGCGCCGCACGCGCGGCTCGGCCTCGCCCGAGGCGGTGCGCACGGCGACCTCGAACGCCAGATCGAATCCCCGGTGCGGCTCGACCACCTCCTCCAGCAGGGCCTTGAGCCCGACATCGGCGAAGGCGGCGTCGCCCTCCTCGGGCTGTTGCGACAGCTGTTTCAGGATGTCGCGGCAGCGTTCGGCCTGCTGCAGGATCAGGGCCGCGTCCTCGGCCGCCGCCCCGCCCTTGACCGATTCCCGCAGCAGTTCGCGCGCCACCACCTGGATGGTCGCCAGCGGAGTGCCCAGCTCATGCGCCGCCGCCGCCGCCAGACCGCCCAGCGCCGCCAGCCGCTGCTCGCGCTGCAGCACGTCCTGGGTCGTGGCCAGGGCCAGCTCCAGCTTCTCGGCGTCGGCCGCCACCCGCCAGGCGTAGGCGGCGGTGAAGACCACGCCGGTGATCAGGGCCAGGCCGGTGCCGAAGCGGTACAGGGGCGGCAGCTCCAGCTCGGTCCCCGCCTGCCACGGCAGCGGCATGGAGAAGAAGAACAGGGCGACGGCGGCGGCCAGCACCAGCAGGCCCATCAGCAAGGCCTGCCGCCCCGGCAGCGAGGCGGCGGCGACCGTCACCGGAGCCACCAGCAACAGGCAGAAGGGGTTCTGCAGCCCGCCGGTCAGGGCCAGCAGGGCGCTCAGTTGCAGGATGTCGAAGCCCAGATGCGCCGCCGTCAGCGTCCCGTCCGAAGCCGGACCGTCGCTGCGCTTCAGCCGCGCCGTGGCGTTCAGGTTCATCGCCACGCTGGCGGCGATCACCGCCATACAGCCCCACAGCGGCAGGTCGAAATGGAACCAGGCCGTGGCCACGGCGATGGTGGCGCTCTGCCCGGCGATGGCCATCCAGCGCAGGATCACCAGCGTCCGCAACGACAGCCCCCGGCTGCGGCGCGGCGCATTGCGCCAGCCGGCGAAACGACCGCCGCCATCGCCGGACGCAGGGGCGAGGGCGGGCTGCGGCGACGGAGGCTCTTGGGTCTGGCTCACGCCTCTTCTATAGACCTCCGCGCGCGCGCATGGCGCGTTTTCCGCCGGGGTCGAAATGCCGCGCCGTTCCATCCTGCTGTTCGCCGGCGCCTGCGCCGCCATCGCCGCGGCCCTGATCGTGGTCACCCTGGTCATGGTCAACCGCCCGCCGGCCGGCATCCAGCCGGGCGAGGTGATCTCGACCGGTCAGGCCGACGTCGGCGGCCCGTTCCAGCTGGTCGACCAGGACGGCCAGCCGGTCGACGAGACGATGCTGCAGGGCAAATGGTCGCTGGTCTTCTTCGGCTTTACGTATTGCCCCGACTATTGCCCGACCACGCTGCAGGCGCTGGAGGCGACCAAACAGCGGCTCGGCGCCAAGGCGGACGACGTCCAGATCGTCTTCATCAGCGTCGACCCGCAGCGCGACACGCCCCAGGCGATGAAGGACTATCTGTCCTCGGACGGCTTCCCCGAGGGCGTCATCGGCCTGACCGGAACGCCGGAGCGGATCCGCGCCGCCGCCGACGCCTACAAGGCCTTCTACCAGAAGGTGGGGGAGGGCGAGGACTATACCATGAACCACTCGCTGACCGTCTATCTGATGGGCCCCGACGGCCAGTTCCGCACGGCCGTGGCCGAGGAACTGGGGCCCGAGAAGTCGGCGGCGGTGATCGAACGGGCGATGGCGCGCGGCTAGAAGGGAAAACATCATTCCTCCCCGCAGGGGGAGGGGGACCGCGAAGCGGTGGAGGGGGGGTTGGGCCCGAACGCCGTCGGATGCGGAAAGGCCCCCTCCACCGCCCTGCGGGCGGTCCCCCTCCCCCGACGGGGGAGGAATAAATCTTTTTGCAGTGCGGCGCGTTCTATGTTGCCCTGCCATATCTCGGCGGGGGCCGTCCCAGGACACGCATGCTGTATTCGCTTCACGAGCTCGCCTACCACTCGGCGACGCCGTTCCGGTTCGGGGCCCAGATGGCCCGCCAGTTCTGGAGCTCGCCGTTCAATCCCGCCGCCGACACCGCGCTCGGCCGCACCGCCTTCGCCTCGGCCGAACTGTTCGAGAGCGTCACCCGCCGCTACGGCAAGCCGGCCTGGGGGCTGGAGGTGATCAATATCGACAACCAGCCGGTGCGCACCACCGAACAGGTGGTCTGGTCCTCGCCCTGGTGCCGGCTGGTGCGGTTCGCCCGCCACATCGGCGACCTCAAGCGGGTCGGCAAGCCGGCCGCCGCCCCGGCGGTGCTGATCGTCGCCCCGCTGTCGGGCCACTACGCCACCCTGCTGCGCGGCACCATCGAGGGCTTCCTGCAGGACCACGACGTCTATGTCACCGACTGGGTCAACGCCCGGCAGGTGCCGATGCTGGAGGGGCGGTTCGACTTCTTCGACTACATCGATCACGTCCGGACCATGCTGGGCGTGATCGGCCCGCGCGTCCATGTCGTCGGCGTCTGCCAGCCGGGACCGCCGGTGCTGGCCGCCTGCGCCCTGATGGCCGAGGACAAGGATCCCAACCGGCCGGCCTCGATGACCTTCATGGGCTCGCCGATCGACGCCCGTCTGTCGCCGACCGTGACCAATGAACTGGCCGAGGAAAAGCCCTTCGCCTGGTTCAAATCGAACATGATCCACACCGTGCCCTGGCCCTATCCGGGCTTCGGCCGCCGCGTCTATCCGGGCTTCGTCCAGCTCTACAGCTTCATGTCGATGAACGAGGAGCGGCACCGCGACGCCCACCACGAATATTTCCAGAACCTCGTCAACGGCGACGGCGACGAGGTCGAGAAGCACGAGGATTTCTACAACGAATACCTGTCGGTGCTGGACCTGAGCGAGGAGTTCTACCTCCAGACCATCGACATCGTCTTCCAGCAGCACCTGCTGCCGCGCGGCCTGCTGGAGCATCGCGGGCGCAAGGTCGATCTGACGAAGATCAAGGACATCGGCCTGATGACGGTCGAGGGGGCGAAGGACGACATCTCCGGCGTCGGCCAGACCCAGGCGGCGCACGGCCTGTGCACCGCCATTCCCGACAAGCGGCGCACCCTGTATGTGCATCCCGAGGTCGGCCACTACGGCGTCTTCAACGGCCGCCGCTTCCGCGACGACATCTATCCGCGGGTGCGCGACTTCATCGCCAGCAACGAGGCCCTCAGTGCAGTACCGGAACGGCCAGCGGCTGCCGCCTGACGCCGTCGGCGTTCCGGCCCGGCTGTCGGTCAATCCGCGCGCCCGCCGCCTGTCGATCCGCATCGACGGGCGCGCCGGCGAGGCCGTGCTGGTCGCCCCCTCCGAGCGCAAGCTGGGCGAGGTCGTCGCCTTCGCCCGCACCAAGGCCGGCTGGATGCGCGAGCGGCTGGCCGAGCGGGTCGAGGGCGCGCCGCTGGAGCCGGGCGCGACCATCCTCCTGTTTGGCCGGGAGACGCGGCTGGCCGCCACCGGCGGCGCCGGCGCGGCGCGCCTGATCGACGGGGCCGACGGCCCGGTCATCCAGTCCGGCGGCGAGGGCGAGGCCTATGCGCGCCGTGTCGAGAACCTGATCAAGCGGATGGCGCGACAGGTCCTGGTCGAGCGGACCGAGCATCATCTGCGCACCTTGGGCCAGCGGCCGGTCAAGGTGTCGATCGCCGACACGAAGAGCCGCTGGGGCTCGTGCAGCCCGCACAACCGCACCATCCGCTACAGCTGGCGCGTGATCATGGCCCCGCCCGCCGTGGCCGACTATCTGGCCGCCCACGAGGTCGCCCATCTGATCCACGCCGACCACAGCCCGGCCTACTGGTCGGTGGTCCATCGGCTGGTCGGCGACCACCGCCCGTTCCGCAAATGGCTGCGCGACAACGGCCCGGCGCTGCACGCGGTGGGGCGGTAGGGGGCGCTCCCCCGTCCCCGAGAGGCAGGGTGTCCCGCTTGTCGCGGGTGTCGCCCTTGTCCCGGCCCGGCGTGTCCAGTGTATCCCGGCCGAATTGTCCTTGTCCGATATCCCGGATGTCCCGGGGGGACACGGCGTCCCGGTTGTCCCTGTCCGCCTAGAAGAACAGCGGATCGGCCTTCTTCTCCGGCGCCGGGGCCGGCTGCGGGGCCGGCGGGTCGCGCGGCGGCTGGGGCTGGGTCGGGCGCAGGACCGGGGCGTCGTCGCGCGCCGGGGCCGGCTCGCGTCGCGGCTGCTCCGGCTCGGGCCGGGGCTCGTCCAGCGGGTCGATCCCCTCGTCGGCCGGCGGATTGTCGCCGAACGGGTCGCCGATGCTGCCGATCAGGTTCTCGACCGGATTGGGCGGCTGCCAGCCCTCGGGCATGGCCGGGCCGTTGGGGATGGCCGGGGCGTTCAGCCGCGGCAGGGCCGCCTCCATGAAGGCCTTCCAGATCGCCGCCGGCGACGAGCCGCCGGTGACGCCGCGCATCGGGGTGTTGTCGTCCTTGCCGACCCACACGGCGGTGACGAAGCCGCCGGTGTAGCCCACGAACCAGGCGTCCTTGTAGTCCGAGGTGGTGCCGGTCTTGCCCGCCGTGTCGCGCCCGGCGATGGCCGCCGACCGCCCGGTGCCCGAGGTCATGACCCCGCGCAGCATCTGGTTCTGGTAATAGAGGAAGGGGTTGGAGATGGCCTGGACCGGGCCGGATTCGCGGCTGGCGCGCTGGTAGATGACGCGGCCCTGCGGGGTGCGGATGCGGCTGATGCCATAGGCCCGGACGCGCTTGCCGCCGTTGGCGAAGGCGTCATAGGCCTGGGCCATGTCGATCGGCGAGACCTCGACCGCGCCCAGCGCCATGGCCGGCTCCAGCCCGATGCGCGAGGTGATGCCGAGGCGCCGCGCCGTGCGCGCGACGTTGTCGCGGCCGATCTGGTCGGCCATGGCCGCCGCCACCGTATTGGTCGACTGGGCCACGGCGTTGGCCAGGCTCATCTCGCCGGCGAAGGTGCCGGAATAGTTGCGCGGCGACCAGTTGCCGATCCGCACCGGGGCGTCGTTGACGCGGCTCTGCGGCGTGTAGCCGCTTTCCAGCGCCGTCAGATAGACGAACGGCTTCCACGCCGAGCCGGCCTGGCGCCGCGCGTCGACCGCCCGGTTGAACTGGCTGTCGGCATAGGAGGCGCCGCCGATCATGGCCCGCACCCGGCCCTCGCCGTCCAGCGCCACCAGCGCCGCCTGCTGCACGCCCCTGGACGCGTCGCGATCGAGGATGCGCCGCACCGCCCGCTCGGCCGAGGTCTGCAGCGTCAGATCCAGCGTCGTCTCGACGATCATGTCCTCGGTCGGCTCGCCCACCAGCTCGCGGATCTGCTTGTCCAGCCAGTCGACAAAATACTGCGCATGCTGACTCGCCAACGTCCGCGAAACCCGCACCGGCTCGGTCACGGCCCGGGCCCGTTGTTCGGGGCTGATCACTCCGGCCTCGACCATTTCATTGAGCACGACGGTGGCGCGCGTGGCCGCCCGCTCGCTCTCGGACACCGGCGAATAGCGCGACGGGGCCTTCAGCAGCCCGGCCAGAAGGGCGGCCTCGCCGACCGTCAGGTCCTTGGCGCCCTTGTCGAAATAGCGCTGCGAGGCGGCCTCGATGCCATAGGCCCCGGCGCCGAAATAGACGCGGTTCAGATAAAGGGCGAGGATCTCCTCCTTGGAGAATTTCATCTCCAGCCAGACCGCCAGCATCAGCTCCTGCATCTTGCGCTTCATGTTCTGGTCGGGCGACAGGAACAGGTTCTTGGCCAGCTGCTGGGTCAGGGTCGAGCCGCCCTGCACCACGCGCCCGGCGCGCATGTTGGCGGCGACCGCCCGGGTCATGCCGATCGGGTCGAACCCGGGGTGGTGATAGAAGCGCCGGTCCTCGATGGCGATGAAGGCCGCCGGGACATAGTCGGGCAGGGCGTCCAGATCGGCCGGCGGGGCCATCTGGCTGCCGCGCACCGCGATCAGGGCGCCGTTGCGGTCCAGATAGGTGATCGAGGGCTGGCGATCGACATCGTACAGGGCCGAGGTGTCGGGCAGGTCGCGGGCGAAGACGGCGAAGAAGACGACCAGGAAGATGATTGCCCAGACCGCCAGCACGGCGCCCCAATAGAGCAGCCGCTGCAGGGGCGTGCGCGCCGATTTCGGCTGCCCGCCGTCGCCGCGCCCGAAGCTGAAGCCGGAACCCGCCATTGAAACCTCATCCTGTCCGGCTCCGGTCTTAGCCGTTCGCCGGACGCCCGCATACGCCCCTCACGTCGTCACGCGACGGTGAGGGGTCTTTCCGCCGAAACCATGACGGTTGAAGGCTCTATTCTAAAAACGCGTTCACCTCGGCGGCGAAGACGGCGGGCTGGTCCAGCATGATGAAGTGGGCGCTGTCGTCGATCCGCTTCAGGCTCGCGCCGGGCAGGGTGGCGAACGAGGCGTTGTAGATTCCGTCCGTCATGGCGGGCGTCATGCCCGGCATTTCGAAGGCGACGTAGAGGACGCGGGTCGGGGCGATGATGGCGGCCAGCTCGGGGCGCAGATCGGTCAGGATCAGTTCGCGATAGGCCGAGGCGGCGACCTGGCGATCGCTGGTGGCCGCGTCCTCAAGCGGCCCGGCGCGGGCGGCCTCGGTCTTGATCATGCCGGTCACGGTCGCCGCCATGCGCTGGCGATAGGCGTCCTCGGGGCCGGTGGTCTGGCTGGCGTAGATCGCCTCGGCCGTCGGGGCGAGACTTTCGGCGGTGGGATCGGTCCCCGGGGCGGCGAACATGGCGCCGACGAACGGCACCATGTCGACGACCATCAGCCGGCCGACGCTGTCGGGATGGCGGGCCGCGACCATCATGGCGATGGTCCCGCCCATCGAATGGCCGATCAGCGCCGGCTTCTCCAGCCCCTGTTCGGCGATGTAGCGGGCGATGTCCTCGGCCACGGGGGCGGCCACCGGCCCCTCGGCATTGTCCTGGGGTTCCGCGCCGGCGAAGCCCTGCACATGGAGGCGGTGGACCCGGTAGCGGCCCTTCAATTCGTCGGTCAGGCCGTCCCAGACCTCCGGCGACGAGGCGAGGCCGGGGATCAGGATGACGTCGCCGACCGGCTCGGCGGGGCCGTCGACGCGGACATGAAAGCGGCCGGACTCGAAATCGGCGTGGTGGTGGCCATGTCCCGCCGACGCCTCGGCGTCGTGGTGCTGGGCCATGGCGGGGGCGGCGGCGCCCAGGGCGAGGACGGCGGCGGTGCTGATGGCGGCGAAAGTCTTCATGGATGCATCCTCGACGACGGGCGGCGCGCCCGCTTCTGTCCTGTCGGCACAGTGGCCTCGAACGCTTGCGCCGGGTCAAGACTTCATCGCCATGGCCCGCTAAAGTGCCGCCCATGACGCCCGCAGACAGCGCCCCCGCCTCCGTTCCCGCCGCCGCCGGCTCGCCGGCCTCCGCGCCGCCGTCCGCCGCCTTCGGCAAGGGCTTCGTGCTCGACACCTGGTATTTCGTCGCCCTGTCGCGCGACGTGGCCCCGGCCTCGCTGAAGCGGCACGAACTGCTGGGCGAGCCGGTGCTGATCGGCCGCACCCGCGCCGGTCAGGTCTACGCCATGCGCGACATCTGCCCGCACCGCGCCGCGCCGCTGTCGGCCGGGCGGCTGGTCGACAAGCCGGGCGAGGGCGAGACCATCGAATGCTGCTACCACGGCTGGCGCTTCCGCCCCGACGGCGTCTGCGCCGCCATCCCCTCGCTGGTCGAGGATCAGGCCTATGAGCCGGACCGGATCCGGGTTCGCAGTTATCCGGTGCGCGAGAGCCAGGGGATGGTGTTCGTCTGGATCGCCGCCGACCCGCGCAGCCCGGCCGAGCCGGACCATGAGCCGCCGGTCTTCCCCGGCGTGGTCGGCGGCGAGGCGAAACTGGTCGAGGGAATGGATTTCGACTCCCATATCGACCACGCCGTCGTCGGCCTGATGGACCCCGCCCACGGCCCCTATGTGCATCAGCAGTGGTGGTGGCGGTCCGAGCATTCGATGCACGAAAAGGCCAAGGCCTTCGAGCCGCGCGAGCTGGGCTTCGCCATGGTCCGCCACGCGCCCTCGTCGAACAGCCGGGCCTATAAAATCCTCGGCGGGGCCCCGGCGACCGAGATCACCTTCCGCCTGCCGGGCTATCGCTGGGAGCATATCCAGGTGGGGGAGAAACAGGTGCTGGCCCTGACCTGCCTGACGCCCGTCAGCGAGACGAGGACGCGCATCACCCAGATCTTCTGGTCCGACCACTGGGTCTTCGCCCTCGCCAGACCCTTCCTGCGGCTGGGCGTGATCGCCTTCCTCAAACAGGACGGCGGCATGGTGAACCTGCAGAACGAGGGGCTGCGCTACGATCCCGCCCTGATCTGGATCGACGACGCCGACAAACAGGCGAAATGGTACCAGCAGCTGAAGCGCGAGTGGGGCCGGAGCCGCGCCGAGGGACGGGCGTTCGCCAATCCAGTGAAGGCGGCGACGCTGAGGTGGAAGAGCTGAGGGTCTATGTTCAGACCGCGTCGGCCCTGAATTCCGCGTTATGACAGAAGCTTAATCTGTCGAACGGCCCTGGGGGCGCTACGACGGCGTCATGCTCGCAGCGTCCCGCCGCCGGCGTCCATCAGTCGGGTCTCCCATGAAATCGATCGCCATCTTCGCCGCCGCGCTGGCTCTGCCCGGGCTCGCGTCCGCCCAGGAACCCGCCCGCAACGTGTCGATCCCGTCGGGCGATACGACGCTTTCAGCGCGCATTCTGGACGGGGTCGGCGAGGGCGCCCGTCCGGCCATCGTGCTGTTCAACGGCTTCCCGGCCGGACCCAATATTCCGCGCATCGCCACCGACCTGCAGGCGGCCGGCTACACTGTGCTGCTGCCCCAGTATCGGGGCACGGGCGCCTCGGGCGGGTTCGTCAGCCTGGAGAATTCCCGTGAGGATGGCGCGGCCGCCGTGGCCTGGCTGAAGCAGGACCCCGCGAGCGGGGCGGACGCCGCCAGGATCGGCGTGCTCGGCGTCAGCTATGGCGGTTGGGTCGCGCTGCAAACGGCCGCGGACGACTCCGGCGTTCGATGCGCCGTCGCCCTCGTTCCGGCCGACATGGGCGTGATCGGCGCGCGCTGGGGGTCCGACGCAGACTATCGCGCGGCGTGGAAGACCGATCTGGACAGCTTTGCCGAGGACCCGGCCTCAACGCGGTTTGGACCGGGCGGGGTGGACGGCTTCATGAACGCCATCACCGCCGAAGCGGCCACATCGGGCCTCGCCCGGCGCGCCGCTGATCTTGCGGATCGTCCGATCTTCATCGCGGGCGGGCGTCGCGACCCCGCCGCGCCCTTCGCTGACCACTATGTCCCGCTGGTCGAGGCCCTCCGCACGGCCAACGCGCCATTCGCCGCCCTCGAGTTTGACGGCGGGCACAACCCGTCTGAAGCGTCATCCGCCGCTCAAAGCTTCGTCGAACGCACCTGCTTCTCAGGGTGATCGCCAGGGCGTGAATGTCGCCGGACCTGAGAATTAAACGCGCACGAAAAAAGGCCGCGACGGGCGCCGTCGCGGCCTTCTGCAAATCCCGATGAAACGGGACCTACTGCCGCGAGATCGCGCCGGCGAGGATGACGTCGACCTGCTTGCCCATGCGCTCGGTCAGCTGGGCCATGGCCCAGCCGTCGTAGGCGGCCTGGCGGAAGTTCGACAGGAAGGCGCCGTAGATCAGTTCGCCCAGCAAGCGGACGTCGGCGTCCTGGCGCAGTTCGCCTTCGCGGACCCCGGCCTGCAGCGCATCGGTGACGATGGCGATCAGCGGCTGGATGGCCTGACGGGTGCGCATTTCGGCGGCGACCGGCTGGAACCACGAGCGGGCCATGACGGCCTGGACCAGCGGAAGCTGCTCCAGCGAGCCGTGATAGCCGGCGCCGAGGGCCGCAAGCACGCGGGCGCGCACCGATCCCTCGGTCGCGGCGGCGGCCTTCATCGTTTCGGCGAGATGGACCATGTCCGTGGCCAGGACGGCCTCGAACAGTTCGGCCTTGTCCTGGAAATTGGCGAACACCGCGCCGGTCGACATGCCGGCGCCCTTGGCGATGTCGCGGATGGTGGCGGGTTCGTAGCCGCGCTCGGCGAACAGCTGGCGGGCGGCGTCGAGAACCTTCTGCCGGGTGCGGACCTTGGCGGCCTGGCGGCGGTTCAGACGCGGGGTCTCGACTTCGGACTCGGTATCAGACTGGGAGAGGGACAGGGCGATATCTCGCATAAAACGGGTACTCGACTAAACAGCGGCCGGCGCCGCTATCGAAAACTGACCGCCGAAGCGATGGGGGAGGGAACGGAACGCGTCGCTGTGCGGCCGCCGCGGTCGTCTCCTTGACGACAGGGGCAATCATCACGCAACGATGACCAAAATGGGGTGCGGAGATTAATGAGGCGATGACCGCCGGGGTTAACGCCGCGACATCTTGACCATTTCAGGCTCGCGAGCCGGAGCGCAGGGCCCGCGCGCGGCGGGGCCTGGCCAGATTGTCCGGCATCGCCTCCTGGAACAGGGTGCGATAGCGGTCGCGCCGCTCGTGGATCGAGGCCAGCACCAGCCCCATCGGCACGCCGAGATCGACCAGGGTGTTCTCGGCCAGCTGCAGCGCCGCCTCGGTGGTCTCGGGCACGGCGTCGGTGACGCCCAGCTGGTACAGCCGCTCGGCGTGACGCTCGTCGCGGGCGCGGGCGATCAGGATCAGATCGGGCCGCAACAGCCGCGCCGTGCGGACCACCTCGTCCACCTGGGCCGGGGCGTCCATGGTGACGATCACCGCCCGGGCGGTGTCGATGCCGCACAGCTTCATCATCTCGGGGCGGGCGGCGTCGCCATAGAAGACATTGGCCCGCTCGGCCCGGCCCTTGGCGACGGTGGCGGGATTGGAGTCCACCGCCAGATACGGCTGGCCGTGCTCGGTCAGCATTTCGCCGACCAAGCGGCCGACCCGGCCGAAGCCGACGATCAGCACCTTGTCGTCGATGTCGGAGGGCTCCAGCGCCTCTTCCGGCAGGTCCGGGACACCGGGCCGCGCCTCGCGGGTCAGCCGTCCGGCGATCGCGGCCATGGCCGGGATGGTGAAGATGCTGATGGTCGCGGCGACCAGAACGGTGCCGGTGAAGGCCGGCGAGGCGATGCCTTCGACCAGGCCGGCGCCGAGGATGACGAAGGCGAATTCGCCGGCGGGGCCCAGCACCAGCGCCGTCTCGATCGCCGCCTTGGTCTTGACCCCCCACAGCCGCGCCGCGCCGAAGATCAGCCCGACCTTGATCGTCGTCAGGGCGAGGGCGAGGCCGAACACGCCCAGCGGATTGGCGACCACCACATCGAGATCGAGGCTGATGCCGACGCCGACGAAGAAGACGCCCAGCAGCAGGCCCTTGAACGGCTCGATCGACAGCTCGACCTCGCGCCGGAACTCGGTCTCGGCCAGCAGGATGCCGGCGATCAGCGCCCCGAGGCTCATCGACAGGCCGGCCGCCTGGGCCGCGACGCCGGCGCCGACCACGACCAGCAGGCTGGCGGCGACGAACATCTCCTGGCCCTGGCCGCGCGCCTTGGCCCGGGCCACCGAGCGGAACATCGGCCTCAGCACCAGCCGGCCCAGACCGACCAGCAGGGCCAGGCCGATGGCCGCCGGCACCAGGGTCAGCAGGGCGGTTCTGAGGGTCCCGGCGTCGATCTCGCCGCCGCCCTGGGCGAGCGCCGCCAGGACGGTGACGGTGATCAGGATCGGCGCCACGGCCAGATCCTGGGCCAGGAGGACGGCGAAGGTGGCGCGGCCGGACGCGGTCTGCACCCGCCCCCGCTCGGCCAGCACCGGCATCACCACCGCCGTCGACGACAGCGACAGGCCGAGGCCGAGCACCGCCGCCGAGACGAGGGTCTGGCCCATCAGCATGAACAGGGCGGCGAGGACCACCGTACAGACCGCGACCTGGGTCAGGCCGAGGCCGAAGACCAGCCGTCGCATGGATTTGAGCCGCTCCCACGACAGCTCGAGACCGATCATGAACAGCAGGAAGGCGACGCCCAGCTCGGACAGGGAGCGGATCTGGGCCGCATCGGAAATGGTCAGCCACGACAGCCATGGCGCGCTGTCGGCGAGGCGGGCGAGGCCGTCCGGGCCCAGCAGAACGCCCGCCGCGAGGAAGCCGAGGATGGGGCTGATCTTGAGCCGGTTGAACAGCGGCACCATGACGCCCGCCGCGGCCAGAAAGACCACCAGATCCTTGTATTCGCCGCCCGCGCCGCCGTGACCCGTCATCCGCCCTCCATCGCCGACAACCTACAGGTTCAAGCGCCGCCGTGTCCGTGTTTCACGACCATCATGACAAAAAATTCAGGCGACAGGCCCCCTTCGGAAGGTAGGGTCGCCGCTGAACTTCCGGAGCCGGAAGACAATTCCAGGGAAACCCCAGATGAAGAAGCTGCTTATCGGCGCCGCGGTCGGCGCCCTGCTCCTGCCCGCGGCCCCGGCCCTCGCGCAGCATTTCGACGCCGACGGCCACGACCACGCCTGCGTCGACGAGTCCTGCACGGTCTTCGAACTGTTCCAGACGCCCGCGCCCGGCGCGACCGTCCAGGGCTATCAGGGCGTCGAGACGCCGAAATACGGGACCTGGGGTTTCGACCTCGCCGGCCGCGACACCTCGGTTTCGCCGGGCGACAGCTTTTTCCGCCACGCCAACGGCGCCGCCTTCGACCGTCTGGAGATCCCGTCCGACCGCACCAGCTACGGCTCGTTCAACCTGCTTCGCGAGCTGTCGGACAACCGCGTGAAGGTGATGATCGACGAGCTGGCGGCCCGCACCGACCTGGCGCCCGGCTCGGACGAGCAGAAGATCGCCGACGCCTATCGCGCCTACATGGACGAGGCCCGGATCGAGGCGCTCGACGCCCAACCGCTGCAGCCCTACCTCGACGCCATCCGCGCCGCCGACACGCACGACAAGGCCGCCGTCTATATGGGCTCGACCCAGGGCCGGATCGGCGGGACCATCTTCGGCACCGGCATCACCACCGACCAGAAGGCGCCGACCCGCTACGTCGTCTCGACCGGCCAGTCCGGCCTCGGCCTGCCCAACCGCGACTACTATCTGGAAGAGCGCTGGACCGAGAAGAAGGCCCTGTACCGGGCCTATATCGAGCGCATGCTGGAGATGATCGGCTGGGACGATCCGGCCGCCCACGCCGACGCCATCCTCGCCTTCGAGACGCGCATCGCCGAGGCTCACTGGACCCCCGTCGAGAACCGCAATCGCGACGAGACCTACAACGAATACACCATCGCCCAGCTGGCCGCCGAGGCCCCGGGCTTCCCGTGGCAGGACTACTATTCCGCCGTCGGCGTCGGCGAGGTTCCGCGGCTGATCGTCCGCCAGGACACGGCCATGCCGAAGATCGCCGCCATCTACGCCGAGACCCCGATCGAGGTGATCCAGGCGTGGCAGGCCTTCCACACCACCGACGACGGGGCCTCGCGCCTGTCGCGCCGCTTCGCCGACGCCCAGTGGGAGTTCCGCTCGCGCGACCTGAACGGCCAGCCGATGCAGCGGGCCCGCGACAAGCGCGGCATCAGCTTCGCCGAGGGCATGCTGGGCGAGGCGGTCGGCCGCCAGTATGTGGCCGAATATTTCCCCGCCGAGTCCAAGGCCAAGATGGAGGAGCTGGTCGCCAACCTGCGCACCGCGCTGGGCAACCGCATCAACACCTATGACTGGATGAGCGACGCCACCAAGGCCGCCGCCCAGGAGAAGCTGGCCAAATTCACGGTCAAGATCGGCTATCCGGACAAGTGGCGCGACTATTCGGCCCTGGAAGTCCGGCCGGACGACCTGTTCGGCAATGCCGAGCGCGCCGGCCTGTTCCAGTGGAACTACCAGCTGGCCCGGCTGAACGATCCGGTCGACAAGGACGAGTGGGGCATGACCCCGCAGACGGTGAACGCCTATTACAACTCGACCAATAACGAGATCGTCTTCCCCGCCGCCATCCTGCAGCCGCCCTTCTTCGATCCGGACGCCGACCCGGCCGTCAACTACGGCGGCATCGGCGGCGTCATCGGCCACGAGATCGGCCACGGCTTCGACGACCAGGGCTCCAAGTCCGACGGCGACGGCGTGCTGCGCAACTGGTGGACCGACGAGGACAAGGCCAATTTCACCGCCCTGACCACCCGTCTCGGCGACCAGTACGACCAGTTCGAGCCGATCCCGGGGTTCAAGGTCAACGGCGATCTGACGATGGGCGAGAACATCGGCGACGCCGCCGGCACGGCGGTCGGTCTGGAGGCCTACCACCTGTCGCTGAACGGCGAACCGGCCCCGGTGCTGGACGGCGTCACCGGCGACCAACGCTTCTTCTACGGCTGGGCTCAGGTCTGGCAGTCGAAATACCGCGACGACGCCCTGCGCAACCAGATCGCCACCGATCCGCACAGCCCGGCCGAGTTCCGGGTCATCGGCCCGGTGCGCAACATCGACGCCTGGTACGAGGCCTTCGACGTCCAGCCGGGCTCGAAATACTACCTCGCCCCGGAAGACCGCGTCCGCATCTGGTAGGCGGCGGGCTCATCGAACAGGAAG
>JAXHTU010000061.1:0-18140 GCA_034189955.1 Pseudomonadota bacterium
CCGAAGGCCGCCTCGACCGCCTCGCCGAAGCGGTCGAGGCGGCCTTCGGCGTGTCGCTGGTGCGGATGAAGGCCCGCGCTTTCATGACCGCCATGATCATCGTGGTGATGTTCGGCGGCGTCACCCTGGTGCTGTGGCTGGGGGCCCAGGACGTGATCGCCGGGCGGATGACGCCGGGGGCCCTGCTGCAGTTCGTGCTGCTGTCGGTGTTCGCCGCCGGCGCCGTGGGCGCACTGGGGGAGAGCTGGGGCGACGTGCAGAAGGCCGCCGGCGCCATGGAGCGGATCGACGAGCTGATGCGCAGCGAGCCGTCGATCGCCCCGCCGGCCTCGCCGCGCGCCCTGCCCGAGCCGCCGCTCGGCGAGGTGTCGATGTCGGCGGTGCGCTTCAGCTATCCCGGACGGCCCGACCTGCCGGCGCTGAAGGGCTTTTCCCTGACCGTGCGGCCGGGCGAGACGGTCGCCCTGGTCGGCCCCTCGGGGGCGGGCAAGAGCACGGTCTTCCGCCTGTTGCTGCGCTTCTACGATCCGCAGTCGGGCGTGGTCTCGGTCGACGGGATCGATGTGCGCGAGGCCGATCCGGTCGCCGTGCGCGGCCGCTTCGCCTGGGTGTCGCAGGAGGCGCCGCTGTTCTCCGGATCGGCCAATGAAAACATCCGTTTCGGCCGCGAGACGGCCAGCGAGGCGGAGGTCCGGACCGCCGCCGAGGAGGCCCAGGCGCTGACCTTCATCAACGCCCTGCCGGAAGGGTTCGACACCCCGCTGGGCGAGCGCGGCAAGAGCCTGTCGGGCGGCCAGCGCCAGCGCATGGCCATCGCCCGGGCGCTGGTGCGCGACGCGCCGATCCTGCTGCTGGACGAGGCGACCTCGGCCCTGGACGCCGAGAGCGAGCAACTGGTGCAGGCGGCGCTGGACCAGGCGATGGAGCACCGCACCACCCTCGTCATCGCCCACCGTCTCGCCACGGTGCTGCGCGCCGACCGCATCGTGGTGATGGAGGACGGCCGGGTGGTGGAGGAGGGGACCCACGCCGCCCTGATCGCCCAGGGCGGGCTGTATGCGCGGCTGGCGCAGCTGCAGTTCCGCGCCGACTGACTGGACGAGAGGGTTTCGTTCGGTCTCCCGGCGGCTCGGTGATCGGCCCGTTGCGGACCTTCAGCCCGTCTTCCCCCGGGCCAGGGCGGCGATGTCGGTTCTCGTTTGGCTCGAAATTTTTCGGAGCCGCTGCATCCGTTGAGGCCGGCCGCGGGCTCTGTCCGCTATGCCTAGCCGTTCCAGAGTCTCCTTCATCGGATCGTTCATCGTTCTGGCCCTCGCCACCGCCTTGACAGGTGCGGCGGGCGCTGCCGTTGGGCAGGAAGTTGTCACCGCGAGTGGACGGCTCCTCGGGAGCAGCGATGCCGGGACGACGCGCTATCTCGGCGTGCCCTACGCTCTTCCGCCCGTCGGGGACCTTCGCTGGCGCGATCCGCGGTCGGCTAAACCGTGGACCGGCGTCCGCTCCGCGACACGCTTTGCGCCGGCCTGTCCCCAGATTGGCGTCGCCATGCCTGGCGAGCCGCCCTCTCCGACGGACGAGGACTGCCTGTACCTCAACATATGGACCCCTGACCCGGCAGGGCAGGACGGTCAGTCATGGCCGGTCATCGTCTGGGTTCCCGGCGGGGGTCTGACCAACGGGTCGACCTCGATCCCCCTCTACGACGGGGCGGCTCTGGCGCGGCGGGGCGTGATCGTCGTCACGGTCGCCTATCGGCTCGGCGTACTGGGCTTCCTCGCCCATCCCGAACTAACGGCGGAGTCGGGAATGAGCGGCTCCGGCAACTACGGCCTGACGGACCAGATAGCGGCCCTGGAGTGGGTCCGGGACAATATAGCGGCCTTCGGCGGCGATCCCGAACGGGTCACCGTTGCGGGCCAGTCGGCGGGCGCGACGTCGGTCAGCATCCTGCTGGCCTCGCCCCGGGCTCGGGGCCTGTTCCAGCGCGCCATCGGCCAGAGCGGCGGACTGTTCGAGCCGCTGGCCCTGGCTCCGCGCTACCTGCTGAAGAACGCCGAGGCCGATGGCCTCGCCTACGGCGCCGCCTTGGGGGCGCCGACGCTGGCGCAGCTACGGAGCCTTCCGGTCGAGCGATTCGTGGATGGCCGCGGCGACGTGGTGGTCCATCCGGTTATCGAGCCCCGTGTCTTGCCCGAACCGCCCCATGACGTCTTTGCCGCCGGACGCCACAACGATGTGCCGCTGCTCGTCGGCTTCAATGCCGAGGAGGCTCGGTCGCTCACCGACCTGTCCGAAGTAAGCGCGCAGAACTTTCAAGAGCACCTGACCGCGCGGTGGGGCGCGCTGCCGCCGGCCCTGCTGGGGCCCTACCCCTTCGCCACCGACGCGGAAGCCCGCGAGGCCCGGGCGAACTTCGAACGCGACCTGCGGTTTGGGTGGGACATCCGCGCTTGGGCGCGCCTTGCGGCCGCCCACGGCCAAGCCCCGGTGCACGCCTACTACTTCAGCCGACGGCCGCCTTACCCGGAAGGCTCGGTCCAGGAGGCTTGGGGCGCCGGCCATTTCGCCGAGCTCTGGTACATGTTCGACCATCTCGATCAGCAGCCTTGGCCGTGGACCGAGGCCGACCGCAAGCTGGCGGACGCGATGTCCGACTACTGGGTTGCGTTCGCGAGAGACGGCGATCCCAACGGCCATGGTCGCCCCATCTGGCCAGCCTTCGAAGCTGCGGAGGAGAGGGTGCTTCTGCTCGACGAAGACGTAGAGCCCGGCGTACTCCCGAACAACGCCGCGCTAGACGTGTTTGACGCGGTGTACGAGGCAATCCGCTGACGGCGGACGGGACGGCGCTCTCCGGCGAAAGCAGCCGCCTCCCCGCCCTGCCACCCGCGCGGTGCGCCTAGCCCGCAGCCATGATCCCGCACGCCACCCGGTCTCCCGCGCCGCCGATCGGCTGGCTGCGGTGGTCGTCGACATTGGCGTGGATCACCAGGGCCGAGCCGTCGGCGTCCCACAGCCACTGGCCCGGGCCAGTGGCGGCGATGCGGGCGCGGGTGGTGAAGACCTCGGCGCGGATCCGGCCCTGGGCGTCGGCGTGGATGTTGGGCAGGTCGCCGTCGTCGGGGCCCTGGGCGTTCAGCAGGCCGTGCGGGGCCTTGGGCTCGGCGTGGTTGATGTGGCCGCCGGCCGAGGTGAAGGGGGCGGCGCATTCGCCCGTGGCGTGGATGTGGACGCCGTGCCAGCCGGGGGTCAGGCCGTCCGCCTCGATGCGGATCACCAGCCCGGTCGGCCCCTGGGTCAGGACCGCCCGGCCGATGTTGGCGCCGGACGCATTGATCAGCGTCGCCTCGCCGAAATCGCCGACGGCGGCCCGGTCCGGGGCAGCGCCATAGTCGTTGTCGGTCACGCTGACGCAGGCCCCCAGGGCGGCGGCGAGGGGCAGGACGGCGAGGGCGAGAAGGCGGGAAGCGCGCATGGTGAAATATCCCTTGTGCTGATGATGGCTGACGCGCGGCTTCGCTTTGCCACCACAGCCCCTGGATGCTAGAAAACCCGTTAGCGGATCACGTTCCGATTCCGGCCATTCAAAGCCCGATTTCCTTGACCGACGACAGCTACACCAACGCCCTGCCGCCCTCGTCGGGCGCAGGCGGCGACATCTCCACCATCTCCATCGAGGACGAGCTGCGCCGCTCCTATCTCGACTACGCCATGAGCGTGATCGTGAGCCGCGCCCTGCCGGACGCGCGCGACGGGCTGAAGCCCGTGCACCGCCGCATCCTGTATTCGATGCACGACCTGAAGATGACGCCGGACAGGTCGTATTCGAAATGCGCCCGCGTGGTCGGCGACGTGCTGGGCCGGTTCCACCCGCACGGCGACGCCTCGGTCTATATGGCGCTGGTGCGCATGGCCCAGCCGTTCTCGATGGGGCTGATGCTGGTCGACGGCCAGGGCAATTTCGGCTCGGTCGACGGCGATATGCCGGCCTCGATGCGTTACACCGAGGCGCGGATGGCCCCGGCGGCCCTGGCCCTGCTGACCGACATCGACAAGGACACGGTCGATTTCCAGCCGAACTACGACGAGAAGGAGCTGGAGCCCGTCGTCCTGCCGGCGCGGATCCCCAACCTGCTGGTCAATGGCGCGGGCGGCATCGCCGTCGGCATGGCGACCAACATCCCGCCGCATAATCTCGGCGAGATCGTCGACGCGGCCGTGGCCCTGCTGGACGATCCGGAGATCGGCGACGAGGCCCTGCTGGACATCGTCCCGGGCCCCGACTTCCCGACCGGCGGCGAGATCATGGGCCGGACCGCGCCGCGCAACGCCCTGCGCGAGGGCCGCGGCTCGGTCATCGTGCGCGGCAAGGCGACGATCGAGACCATCCGCAAGGACCGCGAGGCCATCGTCGTCACCGAGCTGCCGTTCCAGGTCAACAAGCAGAGCCTGATCGAACGCATCGTCGAAATGGTCCGCGAGAAGCGGATCGAGGGCATCTCCGACGTCCGCGACGAATCGGACCGCGACGGCATGCGGATGGTGATCGAGCTGAAGCGCGACGCCTCGGGTGACGTGGTGCTGAACCAGCTGTGGCGCTTCACGGCGATGCAGAGCTCGTTCGGCGTCAACATGCTGGCGCTGAACCACGGCCGGCCGATCCAGATGGGGCTGCGCCAGCTGCTGGAGGCCTTCCTCGAATTCCGCGAGGAGGTGGTCGTCCGCCGCATCAAGTTCGAACTGGCCAAGGCGCGCGACCGCGGCCATGTGCTGGTCGGTCTGGCCGTGGCCGTGGCCAATATCGACGAGGTCATCCACATCATCCGCAGCTCGGCCGATCCGGCCGAGGCGCGCGAGCGGCTGCAGGCCAAGGCCTGGCCGGTCGGCGACATGATGGCCCTGATCGAGCTGATCGCCGACCCGCGCTCGATGCTGGTCGACGGCGACAAGCTGAACCTGACCGACGAACAGGCGCGGGCCATCCTCGGCCTGACCCTGAGCCGCCTGACCGGCCTCGGCCGCGACGACATCTTCGGCGAGGCGCGCGGCCTGGCCGACACCATCCAGGGCCATCTGACCCTGCTGAGCGACCGCGCCAACATCCTGGCGGTGATCCGCGAGGACCTGCTGCTGGTGCGCAGCGAGTTCGCGGTGCCGCGGCGGACCCTGATCGGCGACGGCGATTTCGAGCTGGAAGACGAGGACCTGATCCCGCGCGAGGACATGGTCGTGACCGTGACCCATGGCGGCTACGTCAAGCGGGTGGCGCTGAACGCCTACCGGACCCAGCATCGCGGCGGCAAGGGCCGCAGCGGCGTGGCGATGAAGGACGACGACGCCGTGGTCGGCGTGTTCTCGGCCTCGACCCATACGCCGGTGCTGTTCTTCGCCACCAACGGCAAGGCCTACAAGCTGAAGACCTGGCGGCTGCCGCTGGGCGGGCCGACGTCGCGCGGCAAGGCCTTCGTCAACCTGCTGCCGATCGAGCCGGGCGACAGCATCATGAACGTCCTGCCGCTGCCCGAGGACGAGTCGGAGTGGGCGAACTACGACATCATGTTCGCCACCCGCTCGGGCGACGTGCGGCGCAACAAGCTGAGCGACTTCGCCACCGTCAACCGGGCCGGCAAGATCGCCATGAAGCTGGAGGACGGCGACCGCATGGTCGGGGTCGCCCTGTGCAAGGCGGAGGACGACGTCATGCTGACGACCGCCCTGGGTCGGGCCATCCGCTTCAAGGCTGACGATGTGCGCGTCTTCAAGGGCCGGGATTCCACCGGCGTGCGCGGGGTGCGGCTGCAGAAGGACGACGAGGTCATCTCCATGGCCGTGCTGGGCCGGGTCGACGCCACGCCGGAAGAGCGGGCCGCCTATGTCAAACACGCCAACGCCATGCGCCGCGCCGCCGGCGACGAGGACGACACGCCGGTCGAGACGGACGACGAAGCCGTGGCGGAAGCGGCCCTGTCGGTCGAGCGGATCGCCGAACTGGGGGCGGCGGAGCAGTTCATCCTGACCGTGACCGAGACCGGCTTCGGCAAGCGCTCGTCGGCCTATGAATACCGGCGCACGGGTCGCGGCGGGCAGGGACTGACGGCCCACGGGCTCGGCGGCCGGGCCGGCACGCGCCTCGCGGCCTCCTTCCCGGTGCAGGAGGACGACGATCTGCTGCTGGTGACCTCGGGCGGGCAGATGATCCGCACCCCGATGAACCAGGTCCGCATCGTCGGCCGCTCCAGCCAGGGCGTGACCATCTTCCGCACCGCCGACGGCGAACGGGTCGTCTCGGTCGAGCGCCTGCCGGATTCGGGCGGCGGCGAGGAGGCCGACCTGGACGTTGCGGACGGCGAGGGCGGCGACGCCTGATCGATGGCCGCCGATCGCAGGCTGATGGTGGACGGGGCGCCCGTTTCCGAGGGCGACCTGACCTGTCTGGCGCTGGCGAACTACGGCGCCTACACCTCGTTCCGGGTCGAGCCGGGCGGCGTCTGCGGGCTGGATCTGCATCTGGCCCGGCTGGAGGCCTCGGCGCTGGAGCTGTTCGGCGAGGCGGTGGGCGAGGCGCGGCTGCGTGAGTTGATGCGCGCGGCGGTCGAGGGGCAGGGCGATGGCTGGCTGCGCGTCAGCCTGTTCTCGCCCGAGGTCTGGCCGCGCACGCCGGACTGGACGGGGCGGCCCAAGGTGATGATCGGCGTCTTCCCGCCGCCGCCGCCGTTGGCGGAGACCCTGCGGCTGCAGGTCCAGACCTATGCCCGGGAAGCGGCGCACTTGAAGCATACCGCCAATTTCGGGCTGATCCGGGCCCGGCGGCTGGCCCGCGCAGCCGGCTTCGACGACGCCCTGTTCGCCGATGGCGACGGGTGGATTTCCGAAGGCAGCCTGTGGAACATCGGCTTCGTCCGCGGCGGCGAGGTGATCTGGCCGGAGGCGCCGATGCTGACCGGCGTGACCCTGACCCTGTTGCAGCGCGGCCTCGAAGCCCGCGGCCTCGCCAGCCGGACCCGGCCGGTGCGGCTTGAGGAACTGCCGCGTTTCGACGGCGCCTTCATCTGCAACAGCGCCACGCCGGCCTGTCCGGTCGCCTCGATCGACGCGCTGGCGTTCGATCCGGCCGCCGCGCCGCTGGAGACGCTGCGGGCGATCTGGGCATCACAGCCCCGTCAGCCGATCTAGGCCGTCCCTTTCGCACCTGCTAGACGACGGTAAAGGCGGGGGAGACACGCATGCGCATCGGCCTGTATCCGGGCACGTTCGATCCTGTGACCAACGGGCATATGGACATCATCGGCCGGGCGGTGAAGCTGGTCGACCGGCTGGTCATCGGCGTGGCCCGCAATGACGACAAGGGGCCGCTGTTCACCACCGACGAGCGGGTGGTCATGCTGCGCGCCGAGGTCGCCCACCTCGGCGACAAGGTCGAGGTGCGGGCCTTCGACAGCCTGCTGATGCATTTCGCCGAATCGCTCGACGCCAGCATCATCGTGCGCGGCCTGCGCGCCGTGGCCGACTTCGAATACGAGTTCCAGATGACGGCGATGAACCAGCGCCTCAATGCCGACATCGAAACCGTCTTCCTGATGGCCGACCCGCGGCATCAGGCGATCGCCTCGCGGCTGGTCAAGGAGATCGCCCGCTTCGACGGCGCGATCGACAGTTTCGTCAGCCCCGCCGTCGCCGAGGCGGTGCGGGCCAGGGTCAAGGGATAGTCACCGCTTTGAACATCGTCGCCACCGCCGCCTTCTCGCTCTCGCTGCTCGCCGCCGCGCCCGTCGTCGCCCAGACGCCATCCGGGGACTGGCGCACGGTCGCGCCGGAAAATCTGCTGGTGATCGACACCGCCAAGGGCCGGATCCTGGTTGAGATGGAGCCACGCATGTCTCCGCTGTCGGTCGAGCGCGTCCGCACGCTCGCCGACCAGGGGTTCTATGACGGGCTGAAATTTCATCGGGTGATCCCGAACTTCATGGCCCAGACCGGGGATCCGCTCGGGACCGGCGAGGGCGGGAGCGAACTGCCCGATGTGGCGGCCGAATTCGAGTTCCGGCGCGGCCGCGACATCGGCTTCGTGCCGGTGGCGCCGACGCCGCGGGGGCAGTCGGGTCTGGTCGGCTCCATGCCGGTGGTGACCCAGCCGGACGCCCAGATGATGGTCACCGCCGACTTCAAGACCGGCGCCCAGGGCCTGTTCTGCGGCGGCGTCGTCGGCATGGCGCGGGCCAGCACGCCCGACAGCGCCAACAGCCAGTTCTTCCTGATGACCGGGATCAAGGAGTCCCTCAACGGCATGTACACCCCGTTCGGGCGGGTCCTGGACGGCTATGAGGCGGTCCGCGCGCTCGAGGCGGGCCTGGAGAACGAAAACGGGCGGGTCGTGAACCCGGACGTCATGATGCGGGCGCGGACCGCGGCGGCCATGCCCGAGGGCGAGCGGCCGGTCGTACGGGTCATGACCGGCGCCGCTCTCGAGGCCGAGGTGGCGCGGGTCCGGGCCGATCGGGGCGCCGCCTTCAACATCTGCGACGTCGAGCCGCCGGTCGAGGTCGCCGGGGGCTGAGCACGATAATCCCGGGGAGGATGCCATGAAGTCGAGATCCCACGCCGCCGTCCTGCTGGCGGCCGCCCTCACGATGGCGGCGCCCGCCATGGCCCAGGACATGGGCGGCCCGCCGCCGCCGCCCGCGCCGACGCCGGAAACCACCATCGCCGCCACCGAATGGCGCGCCGTACCCGCGGAAAACCTGCTTGTGATCGACACAACGCGCGGCCGCATCCTGCTGGAGCTGACGCCCGAGGTCGCGCCGCTGCATGTCGAGCGGATCAAGCTGCTGGCCCGGCGCGGCTTCTACGACGATGTGCCGTGGCACCGGGTGATCGACGGGTTCATGGCCCAGACCGGCGACCCGCTGGGCAATGGCGAGGGCCAGAGCCCCTATCCCGACCTCAAGGCCGAGTTCACCTTCCGCCGCGACCCGACCATGCCGTTCGCGGCGGCGGCCGAGCCCATGGGCGCGCGGGTGGGGTTCTTCCATTCGCTGCCGGTCCAGACCCAGCCCGACGCCGCCTTCGCCCAGACCGGCGACGGAAAGGTGCACGGCTGGGGCCTGTACTGCCCGGGCGTCGCCGGCATGGCGCGCGACGAGGGCAATGACACCGCCAACAGCCAGTTCTTCATCATGCGACAGGCCTATCCGGCGCTCGACAAACGCTATTCGATCTGGGGCATGACGGTGGCGGGGCTGGACGTGGTGCGCGCGCTGCAGGTCGGCGACGGCGACAACGGCATGATGAGCCAGGCCCGGCCCGACCGCATGACCCGGGTGCGGGTGGCGGCGGACATCCCGGCGGCGGAACGGCCGTCGGTGCAGGTGCTGGCGCACGATTCCGCCCGCTTCAGGACGCTGGTCGACGAGGCCCGGGCCGCGCGGGGGGCTGATTTCTCGGTCTGCGACGTGACCCTGCCGGTGCAGGTGTCCGAGGGGGGCTAACGCCGCCGGCGTCGGCGACGCGGCGGGCGGTCCTCACGCATTCGCTGCAGCAGCAGGCCCTCTCGCAGGCCGCGGTCGGCGACGCGGACCCGTTCCGAGGGCCAGGCGCGCTGCACCGCCTCCATGATCGCGGCTCCGGCCAGCACCAGATCGGCGCGGTCGGGCCCGATGCAGGATTCGGCGGCGCGCCCGGCGGGGCCCAACTCCAGCAGTCGGCCCGCCGCCTGCTCGCAATCGCCGCGCGTCATCCACAGGCCATCGACCAGATTGCGCTGATAGCGCCGCAGGCCGAGATGGATGCCGGCGAGACTGGTGATGGCGCCCGAGGTGCCGACCAGATGGGCCCGGCCCGCCACGAACAGCTCGCGCAGGGTCGGGCCGACGGGCGCGGCGGCGAGGGCCTGGGCCATGTCGGCGACCATGGCCTCGTACCAGGGGGCGAGCGATCCGTCGGCGGCGTCGCGAGGCTCGGGATGCCGTTCGGCGAGGGTGACGACGCCGATGGGGGCGGACATCCAGCCCTCCAGAACGAAGGCCCCGCCGGTTCGCCTCAGCCAACTGAGTTCGGTCGAGCCGCCGCCGACATCGACGACGAGCACAGCCTCGGCCGAATCGTCGAACAGGTTGAGACAGCCCTCGACCGCCAGCCGGGCCTCTTCGATGGGATCGATGATCCGCAGTCTCAGCCCGGTGCCTTCCCGGACCCGTTCGATGAAGGCGGCGCCGTTGTCGGCCTGGCGGCAGGCCTGGGTGGCCACCGCCATCAGGCGGGCGGGATCCACCCCTTTTCTCGCCACGCGTTCGCCGCACAGGACGAGCGCCTCATAGGCTCGCTCCATCGCTCCGTCGGCCAGTCGCCCGGTGTGCGTCAGGCCTTCGCCCAGCCGGACGATGCGGCTGAAGGAATCGACCACGCGAAAACCGTCCCGCGCCGGACGGGCGATCAGCAGGCGGCAATTGTTGGTCCCCAGATCGAGCGCGCCATAGAGCGGCGCGTCCCGACCTGATGCGCCGGATCCGTCGGAGGCGCCGCCCCGGGCGCGCTGACCGTCGGACCTGGAGCGCTGGGACCGCTGGCCGCCCGGGGGGGCGGCATCGGTCTCCGGCATTGGGCCGAACTTTCACGGTGGGCGGTCCAGAATGGCGCCCGTCCCCGACAGCCTAGACCCGCGACGGCGCCCGCGCCAAGGACGGGTGACGCGAAAATGAACGGCGGGGTCGGCATGCGGCTCAGGTTGAGCCGCGCAGTATGGCCGCATGACCGATGAAATCGTCGCCAAATTTGGCCTTGGCCAGATCGTCCGCCACCGCGAGGCCGCTTTCCGCGGCGTGGTGATCGACGTCGACCCCGTGTTCGCCGGCAAGCCCGGCGACACGGGGGAGATCTCGCCGCTGCAGCCCTTCTACCAGGTGCTGGCCCTCGGAGAGGAGGGCGGCTTTGTCGCCTATGCGCCCGAGGACGCGCTGGAACATGACCCGGAACTGTCGTCCGTCGCCCGCGAGGCCGAGGCCCGCTGGTTCACCGTAGACGGGATGGGACGATACGCGCCGAAGTCGCACGCCATCCACTGACGCTGGCGTCCCCGCCGCGCCCCGCCTAGATTGGGAGCCAAGGGACCGCCAGAGTCCGTCGCAAGCAGGAGCGCCGCCATGTCCGATTTCGAGCACGTTTTCGAATCCCCGCCCGAGGGCGCGGCCGCCGACTGGACCATTCCGCAAGACTGGTCGGCCTATACGGATGTCGAGCATCGCACCTGGGACACGCTGTACGCCCGCCAGATGAAGATCCTGCCCGGCCGCGCCGCCGACGTTTTCCTCAAGGGCTTGTCGGCGCTGGACCTCAACACCGGCGGCATTCCCGATTTCGAGACGATGAATCCGAAGCTGCAGGCCCTGACCGGGTGGACGGTGGTCTGCGTGCCCGGTCTGGTGCCGGACGAGGTGTTCTTCGACCATCTGGCCAACCGGCGCTTCCCGTCCGGGCAGTTCATCCGCAAGCCCGACCAGCTGGACTATCTGCAGGAGCCCGACATCTTCCACGATGTCTTCGGCCATGTGCCGATGCTCACTGATCCCGACTTCGCCGCCTATATGGAAGCCTATGGCAAGGGCGGGCAGCGGGCGGCGTCTCTGGGCATGCTGCCGAACCTGGCGCGACTGTACTGGTACACGGTCGAGTTCGGGTTGGTGCAGGACGCGGGCGGGCTGCGCATCTACGGCGCCGGCATCGTTTCCTCGGCGACGGAGAGCGTTTTCGCGGTGGACGACCCGTCGCCGAACCGGCTCGGTTTCGACCTCCAGCGGGTGATGCGCACCCTGTACCGGATAGACGACTTTCAGCAGGTCTATTTCGTCATCGACGACATCGAACAGCTGAAGCTGGAGACGCTGCAGGATTTCGGCCCGATCTACGAAAGCCTGAAGGGCGCCGACGACATCGCCATCGACGCCATTCTGCCGACCGACCGGGTCTTCACCCGCGGCACCCAGGCCTATGCCGCGCGCGGCGGCCGCTTCGCCGCCTGAGGCTTCACGCCCAGCAACAGGCCAAACCAGCCGAGGCGGCGCGCGATCTCCCAGGCGAGGAAGCAGGCCGCGAAGGTGGCGGCGATGACCAGCCCGGCCTCGACCGCCAGCGGCAGCCGCAGCGGCATCAGATACCAGGCGGCCACGATGATCGCCGTCTGATGCACGATGTAGAACGGGAAGACTCCGGCCCCGAGATAGCGAAGGACCGGGCCGCCGCGGTTCAGATAACGCGCGCCATAGCCGAGGATGGCGGCGATCCACGTCCACTGGTCGACGGCGTAGACGGCCCGCATGAGCATCCGCAGCGCCTCGGGGGGCATGGCGTCGTCGGCCCGCCAGATCCAGGCGTAGAGCGCCCAGCCGGCCCAGGCGAAGACGGCCAGGATCAGGGCTGGCCGACGCAGGCGGATGAAGTCCGCCTTCAGCGCCTCTGAGCGCGCGATCAGGAAGCCGAACAGATAGACGCTGAACGACAGGGCGTGATTGTACCAGTCGTCGGTCAGGGCGTGGGTGATCTCGAACAGCGGCGCCAGGGTGAAGCGCAGGATCGCCAGCCAGACGATCGGCCAGACCAGCAGGCCCCAGCCGGACAGGGCGCGCTCCAGTCCGCGCTGCAGCGGCCCGAGCGCGCCGCCCGCGACGCCGACCAGCAGGGCGACGATCAGGCCGTAGGGCAGCAGATAGGCGACGAACCACAGATGGTTCCAGGTCGGAGTGGTGAGGCAACCCGTGTCGTCGCACCAGCCCCCCGAGGCGGTGGCGTATTTGATCCAGAAGTTCTGCAGATACGGGGAGTGGGCCGGGTCCGGCACGCCGAGGCCGGTCAGGGCCTGGAGGATTTCGAAATAGCTCTGGGGCGGCACGATCACCAGCATGCCGAACACCAGCGGCGGCAGCAGGCGCAGGATTCGGGATCCCGCCAGCCGCCACCCGACGTGGCCGCCACTCGCCGCGAAGCGGTCGACCATGAAGCGGGTGGCCGCGCCCGAGACGAGGAACAGCAGGGTCAGCCGCCATGGGCTGGTCAGCATCATCAGCGGCTGGATCGCCTCGACGATGCGCGGGCTCTTCACGTGGAAGTCCCACGACACATAGAGCATGCCGACGTGGTAGAGAATCAGCAGGAAGAAGGCCGCGACCCGGATCCAGTCCAGATCGTGTCGACGGAGGGAGGCGGGGGCGGGAAGGGGGGCGGACGACATGGCGGATTTCCATGGGCGATGAACGGGCCCCGGACGTCCCATCCGGGCGGCCTGCGGGGCAATCGTCGGGGGACGGGCGGGGCCATCGGCGGGACGACGGGCCGGGCGCTGTGACGAACGGCGCGAACCGCGGGATGGGCGGCTGGCTACGGACGCCGCCGGACGGACGGGATCTGCGCACGGCGGTGCTGGTCATCGCGCCCGCGACGGCGGTGGTGGTCATCGTCAACACCCTGACCGCGCTCAGCGACAATCCGGGTGTCGCGACCTGGGAGCCCTGGGTCTGGGAGATCAGCAGCGCCCTCTCGATCTTCGCGGCCATGCTGATTCCGTGGCTGGCGACGGCGGCGGCGCCCCCGGACGAGGTGGTGGCCGGGGGCTGGCGGCCGAAGGCGCGCTTCGGGTTGATCCACCTCGTCGCCCTGCTGGCCTTCTCGGCCGTACATGTGGCCGGGTTCGTGGCGCTGCGGAGCGCCGCCTACGCCGTGTGGGGGTCCGGACCGTATGAGTTCGGCGACCAGTTCATCTACGAACTGCGGAAGGACCTGATCAGCTATGCGACCTATGTCGCCGCCTTCTGGCTGATCGCCTTCCTGCGCCGTCGTCGGGACGAGCCGGTGCGCCCGGTCAGCTTCGACATCCGCGACGGCGGCCGGATGCTGCGCGTGCCGGTGAGCGGGATCGTCGCCATTTCGTCCGCAGGAAACTATGTCGAGTTCTGGCTGGCCGACGGGCGGCGTCCGCTGATGCGCGCCACCCTCGCGGCGATCGAGGTGGAACTGGGCGGCTTCGGCTTCGTGCGGGCGCACCGGTCGTGGCTGGTCAATGCGGCAGCGGTGACGGGTCTGAGGCCGGACGGCTCGGGCGACTGGACCGTCGAACTGGGCGCCGTCGAGGCCCCGCTGTCGCGCCGCTATCCGCAGGCGCTGGAGCGGTTGAAGGGCTGACCGGTCAGGCGGGAGCCAGCCGCTTGCCCATCCGGACCAGCGGCACCGGGGCGCCGCCGCGGTCGTCCTCGAACCGTTCGATCTCTTGATAGCCGGCGGCGCGATACAGGGGCTCGCCGCCGAGCGTGGCGACCAGTTCCGCGCGGTCGTAGCCGGCGGCGCGAGCGGCGTCCTCGCACAGGCCGAGGATCATCCGGCCGACGCCCTGCCGCAGGAACTCCGGGGCGGTGTACATGGCGCGGATGCGGGCGGCGTCGACGCCGGGCGTCAACGGCGCGGGCTGGCGGCCCGGAGTGTGGTCGCCGCCGTATTCGGTGATCCGCCCGCTCCAGCCGCCGCAGCCGGCGAGGACGCCGTCGCGCTCGACGATCAGATAGGTCCGGTCGGCGATGATCTGGCTGTCGATGCCCATCAGCTTGCGGCTGGCGGCGATCTGGTCGGCCGTCAGGAAGTCGGCCAACGGTCCTCCGATGGCACGATCCATCAGGGCGACGAGCGCCGGGATGTCCGCTTCGGTAGCGACGCGATGGCTGAACATCTCAGACCCGCTGGAAGGGATAGAAGCCGTCGCCCAGTTCGAGGATGGAGGTCAGCTCGTCGAGCGCGCCGCGGCTTTCGGCCAGCAGGGCGGGATCGGCGAGGTCGGCGGGGCTGAGACTGTCGCGATACCAGGTCGCGGCCCAGATCGACAGGCGGGCGTGGAGCTCGTCGGTCATCCGCATGGCGGGGTTGGTCGCGGCCAGTTCGCCTTCGGTCAGGGCGACGCGCAGGCGCAGGCAGGCGGGGCCGCCTCCGTTGCGCATCGACTGGCGCACATCGACGTATTCGACCTTGCCGATCGGGCCGTTCGAAGCGGCCAGCTGTTCGGCGACGGCGTGGCTGCGCGCGTTGTCGCGGGTCTCGGTCGGGCAGATCAGGGTCAGGCGGTCCTCGCCCGGAATCCGCACCAGCATGGAGTTGAACAGATAGCTGGAGATCGCGTCGGCGAGGGGCAGGTCGGCGGAGGACACCTCCACGAAGATCGGCTCGAACCGGTCGCCGGCGGCGGCGCGAATGGCGGCCTTGGTGGCCGCCGTGTCCTCGAAGGCGAGGTCGTGGAAGAAGAGGGTCTCCAGCGCGCCGACGCAGACCACGTCATTGTGGAAGGTGCCGCCGGCGATGGCCGCGCTGGACTGGCGGGCCAGGACGACGCCGGCGGCGCCGTGGCGGCGGGCGATGGCCTCGGAGGCCTCGCGGGTCTGGCGGGCGGGGTACTGTCCCTGCCAGTGCTCCCAGGCCTCGCGGCCCCAGACCAGCAGGTTGACGCCGGGCTCGCCATGGTCGGCGCACAGGCGGACGTGGTTGGCGGCGCCCTCGTCGGCGAGGTGGGCGACGGCGGGCAGGGCGTCGTGGACGGCGAACCGGGCGGGGTCGGGGAAGAGGGCGTCCAGCGCCCGTTTCGTCTGGGCGTGCTCCAGGGAGCGGTGCAGATTGGTGTGCAGATTGGCCGGGGTGAAATGCACCCGGCCGTCAGCGGCGTCGGCGCTGGGCGTCACCGTGGCGGCGTTGGCGGCCCACATCGGCGAGGCCGAACAGGCGGCGGCGGCGAAGGACGGCGCGTCCTTCCACGCCGCTTCCAGCACGGCGGTGTCGGAGCCGGTGAAGCCGAGCGAGCGCAGGAAGGGGATGTCGGGCCGCTCGTGCGGCGGCAGGACGAACTGCGGCAGGCCGAGGTCGGCCAGCCGCTTCATCTTGTCGAGGCCCTGCAGGACGGCGGCGCGGGGGTTGGAGGCCTCGCCCTTGTTCAGGCTGGAGGCGAGGTTGCCCGGCGACAGGCCCGCATAGGAATGGGTCGGGCCGATCAGGCCGTCGGCGTTTGCTTCGACGGCGTACGAGCTCATGCCCGCAGTCCCTTGATCTCGCTCTCGATATTCTTCACCGCCACGGCTTCGAAACTGGCCACCGGATAGGCGCAGTAGTCGGCCGCATAGTAGGCCGACGGGCGGTGGTTGCCGCTGGCGCCGAGGCCGCCGAAGGGCATGTCGCCGGCGGCGCCGGTGGTCGGGCGGTTGAAGTTCACCACCCCGGCGCGGATGCGGCGGATGAAGCGGTCCCAATTGGCCGGGTCGTCGCTGACCAGACCCGCGGACAGGCCGTAGCGGGTGGCGTTGGCGGCGGCGATGGCGGCGTCGAAGCTGGCGACGCGGGTCACCGACAGGAAGGGGGCGAACATCTCCTCGTCGGGGACGGCGACGCCGGTGACGTCGATGATCGCCGGCCGGACGAAGGCGCCGGGCAGGTTGCCGACCGGGCCGGAGGCGCGGATCACCCGGGCGCCCATGTCGATGCGGTCCTGCAGCGCCTTCAGCGCGCCTTCCGCCGCCTTCACCGAGATCAGCGGCCCGGCGTAAGGCTCCGGCGTCGAATTCCACGGCGCGAGGATCAGGCGATCAACCATTGATTCCACGGCGGCCACGATGGCGTCGCCCTGCGGACCCTCGGGCACGATCAGGCGGCGGGCGCAGGAGCAGCGCTGGCCGGTGGTGACGAAGGCGGACTGGACCACGATCCCGGCGACGGCCTCGGCGTCGCCTGCGTCCCAGACCACCAGCGGATTATTGCCGCCCAGTTCGAGGGCGAGGATGACGTGCGGATCGTCGGCGAATTTGCGCCGGAAATGCGCGCCGGCCGCGCCCGAGCCGGTGAACATCAGGGCGTCGATGCCGCTGTCCAGCAGGGCCGCGCCCGTGTCTCGTCCGCCCTGGACGACATTGACCACGCCGTCCGGCAGGTCGGCCTCGGCGAAGGCCTCGGCCATCAGCTGGCCGGTCAGGGGCGTCTCTTCCGACGGCTTGAAAACGACCGTGTCCCCCGCGAGCAGAGCCGGGACGATATGGCCGTTCGGCAGGTGGCCGGGGAAGTTGAACGGGCCCAACACCGCCGCCACGCCGTGCGGCCGGTGGCGCAGGACGGCCTGGCCGAAGGCGGTGTCGGCGATCCGTTCGCCGGTGCGCTCGTCATAGGCGCGGATCGAGATGTCGACCTTGCCGGCCATGGCGGCCAGTTCGGTCGTGGTCTCCCACAGGGCCTTGCCCGTCTCGCGGCTGATCGCCTCGGCCATCTGCGGGGCGCGGGCCTTGAGCACGGCCTGATAGCGTTTGACGGCGTCGATGCGGTCCTGACGCGGCCGGTCGGCCCAGTCGGGGAAGGCGGCGCGGGCGCGGTCGGTGGCGGCCTGGACCTCGGCGGGGGCGGCGGCGGCGCCATCCCAGACGGTTTCGCCGGTGGCGGGATCGATGGATTTGAAAGCAGTCATGGTGTCCAGATAGGGGCTCACATCTTCACCCGCACGGTGTCGCCGGCTCGCACCTTGAGCGCCTCGGCGGTTTCGCGGGTCAGGGTCACGGTCTCGCCCTCGACCGCCGCCTTCTGGCGCACGGCGCGGAAGGCGGCGACGCTGTCGGTCGAGATCAGGGCCGGGAGTTCGGCCTCGACCTCGTCGGCGATCCGCGCGGTCAGCCGGCGGGCGTCGCGCACGGTGCGGATGTTGTCGCGGCCGCAGGCGACGGTCGGGCCGCCGTCGAAGATGTCGACCAGGCCGTTGGGTCGGAAGCCCTCGCTCTCCAGCAGGGCCATGGCCGGCACGCCCTGCGGATGGACCTTGCCGATCACCGCGCGCGCGGCCTCCGGCAGCAGCTCGATATAAATCGGGTGGCGCGGCGACAGGTCGAGGATGAACTGTTTGTCGGTCGAGCCGGTCATGCGATCGGCGTCGTCGAACTCCATCGGGAAGAATTTGTGCGCCACATGATCCCAGAACGGACAGGCGCCGTCGGGGGTGAAGACGCCGCGCAGCTCGGCCAGCACATTGTCGGCGAACAGCTCGGGCTGCGCCCCGATCAGCATGTAGCGCGACTGGCTGAGCAGGCGGCCCGCGCCGCCCTTGCGCCGGTCGGCCTTGAGGAACAGCGAGCCGACCTCGGACCAGCCGGTGCATT
>JAXHTU010000062.1:0-17812 GCA_034189955.1 Pseudomonadota bacterium
CGCCGCGCCTGTCCCGGCGCCCGCCGCCGCGCCGGCCCCGGTCGCCGCGCCGCCCCCGCCGCCGACCGTCCCGACCGTCACCGTGCTGGATTCCGCCGCCCGCGCGGCCCTGCCGTTCACCATCGACCTGCCGGCCGGCTTCGAGCTCGTCACCGGCCGGCCCGGCCCCGACTTCCGCATCTACACCGTCCGCCGCGGCGACCGCTCCTTCGCCATGATCTACGCCGGCCCGGCTTCGCAGTTTCCCATCTACAGCGGCGAGATGGTCGAGGCCGCCGGCCGCGCCTCCGTGGTCTCGACCGAGGACGGCGTCCGCCACGCCCGCGAGCACCTGTTCCAGCGCGAGGACGCCGCGCCGCGCGAGATCCATATCTGGACCATGAGCCTCGACGGCCCCGATCGCGCCCTCGCCGAACGGATCGCCCAGTCGCTGGACGTCCGCTAGGCCCGCCGCACGACCCCGTCCACGGCCCCCAGCCGCACCCCGCGTCGCCCGGCGAACACCAGCACCTCCATCCCCCGCGCCGCCGCCCAGCGCCGCAGCGTCGACTGATAGGGCTCGCGCCGCCAGTCGTGCGGCCGCGCCGGATCGCTCTCGACGATCAGCCGCATCCCGCCCTGTTCGCTGTGCAGCACGAAGCCCGCCGTCGCCGGCTTCCATTCCGGCCCCAGGGCGTCGGTCAGCAGCCACAGGCAGTTGAATGCCCGGCAGTCCGCCGGCCGCGTCTCATAGATCGCGCAGCCGGCGGCTTTCGAGAAATGCCGGCACCATTTGCCCGCGGGTTTGGCCAGCGCCGTCACCCCCATCAGCTTGCAGCACAGGCCGCAATCGCCGCAGCTCTTGCCCGGTGGGATCAGGTCTCCGACCACACCGCCAGCTCGTTGCCCGCGGGGTCGCGGAAGTGGAACCGCCGTCCGCCCGGGAAGGCGAACGCCGGCTTGACGATCGTCCCGCCGGCCGCCTCGACCCTGGCCTGCATGGCGGCCAGATCGTGGGCGTACAGGATCGGCAGCACCGTCCGCGTCCCGTCGTCGCCGGCGTCCAGCCCGCCGTCGATCCCCTGATCGAACGCCGCATACTCCGGCCCGTAGTCCACGAAGGTCCAGCCGAAGGCCGCGCCGTAGAAGGCCTTGCTCGCGGCCAGCTCGCCGCCGGGCAGTTCGATATAGTCCAGCTTGCCGTCTTCACGCATGGGTGATGCTCCTGTCGATCGCCACCGACCTTTCGGGCTTGCCACGACCGGCCCTTCTGCGCAAACCTGCGAGTTGTTCTCATTCGCAGGAGTCGGCCATGATCGTCCTGATGACCGGAAGCCTGGGCCTCGCCGCGCTCATGCGTCCCGCCGCCCCGGCCTCACAGCACCTCGCGCCGGCTCAGGTGGATCAGGGCGGCGACCAGCGCGACCGCCCCCAGCCCCAGGCCCAGCCCCAGCGCCGTCTGGACCCGCCACGCCTCGGTCGCCAGCATGTTCACCGGCATCTGCCACGGGAAGAACACCCCCTGTTTCGCTGACGTCGCCACCACCGAGAAGAAGGTCCCGCCGATCCCGACCGCCAGCGCCGGCACGAAGCTGGCCCAGCGCAGGGCGACCCATAGCTGGATCGAGATCATCAGCAGGGCCGCCGCGAACATCCGCCCCAGGGTCGCCGCATAGGCGGCCAGCTCGAACGCTCCCGTCGGCTGCAGCGCCGGCTTGATCGCCACGCCCAGCCTCACCGCTCCCCAGGTCAGGACCAGCACCGCGGCGCTCATTGCCGCCACGACGGCCAGGACGCAGACCATCTTGGCCGCATACAGCCGCCAGCGGGGCAGGGGCAGGGCGCGCAAATGGTCCCACGACCGCGGCCCGTGCTCCATGTGCGCGACCAGCGCGGTCAGCGCCGTCACGCTCATCGGCAGCATGAAGAAGGCCCAGATCGCCGAGGCGTTGATCATCCACATGTCCCACGGCTGCGGGGTGTCGCCGCGCAGCAGGTTGAAGAAGACGAAGATGGCGATCAGCGACGGCGCCGCCACGGCCAGCACCGCGGCCAGCGACCGCTTCAGCTTGCGCGCCTCGACGAACAGCGGCGCGAAAAAGGGAGAGGCGGTCATCAGACGAGCTCCGGTCGGGCTTTGGCGGGGGTGGAAGCGGGGGCGGGGGGCGAAACCTCGCGATAGATCCCCTCCAGCGAGCGCGAGCGCGCGCCGATGGCGAAGACCGCGATGTCCGCCTCGATCAGGGCCCGGTTCAGCGCCGCCGCCGCGCTGCGCGCGTCCTCGCCCGGCCTCAGCCGCGCTGTCAGCCCGTCCTCGGCCGCCGCCACATCGAACCCGCGCGCCCGCGCCAGCGCCTTGGCCCGCACGGCGTCGTCGGTCTGCAGCGCGATTTCCGGGGCCAGCTCGGCCTTCAGCCGCCCCAGCTCGCCCTCCAGCACCAGCTTGCCGTGGCTCAATATGCCGATGTGTGTCGCCGTCTGTTCGATCTCGCCCAGCAGATGGCTGGACAGCAGCACCGTTGCCCCGCTCCGGTCCGGCAGGGCGCGCAGGAACCGGCGCATGTCGGCGATCCCGTCCGGGTCCAGCCCGTTGGTCGGCTCGTCCAGCACCAGCACCGCCGGCGCCCCCAGCATGGCCCGGGCCAGCCCCAGCCGCTGCCGCATGCCCAGCGAATAGTCCGAGACCCGCCGCCGCGCCTGGTCGCGCATCTCGACCACCTCCAGCACCCGTTCGACCTCGCCCTTCGGCAGGCCCAGCGGGCTGCGCGTCAGGTCGAGGTTTTCGCGCCCCGACAGATTGCCGTAGAAGCCGTGCGCCTCCAGCAGCGCCCCGACCTTGCGCGCCGCCCCGATCCGGTCGCGCGCCACATCGACGCCGCCGACGAAGGCCGTCCCGCCGCTCGGCCGGATCAGCCCCAGCAGCATCTTCAGCGTCGTCGTCTTGCCCGCGCCGTTGCGCCCGAGGAAGCCGTAGACGGCCCGGTCCGGCACCGTCATCGACACGGCGTCGACCGCCAGATGGCGTTTGAAGCGGCGGGTCAGCTCGCGGGTCTCGATGGCGGCGGTCATCGGCGGCGCTCTCGTTTCGTTTAAGTCAGACATAAAGTTGCAAACCCCGCGTCTTTAAGTCAAGATTAAAGATCAGACAGCTTTCCTCACCCGGATCCCGCGCCATGAGCCAGGCCGCCGCCGACCGCTTCCGCCGCCGCTGCGCCCAGTTCCGTTGGCTGGCGGTGTTCATGGTGATCAGCGTCGGGGCCCTGCTGGCCCTCATCCACGGGATCGCGCCCGCGGTCTTGACCCTGCGCGGCGAGGACGTCGCCGGCCGCTGGCTGACCCAGGCGGTCTGGGCCCTTCCCACCGTCTTCTATCTGTTCGCGGTCTGGTCGATCGGCGCGGCCATGGGCCAGCTGTCGAAGGGCCGGCTGATCCAGCCGACCATGGTCCACGCCCTGCGCCGCGTCGGTCTCGCCCTCGGCTTCGGCGGCCTGCTCAGCGTCTTTGGCGTCACCAACCTCGCCCGCCTGATCGAGGGCGGTCGCGGCGGCTTCGCGTATTTCGACGTGGCGGGCATGACCCTCGGCATGATCGGCGGCGCCCTGTTCCTGCTCGGCGGCGTCATGGAGCAGGCCGGCAAGGTCCAGGCCGAGCTGGACGAGATGATCTGATGCCGATCCGCGTCACCCTCGACCAGCTGATCGTCAAGAGAGGCCTCAAGGCCCGCGACCTCGCCGCCGAGGTCGGCCTCTCGGAGACCCAGCTGTCCCTGTTCCGCTCCGGCAAGGTCAAGGGCATCCGCTTCCGGACGTTGGCCAAGCTCTGCGCCGCCCTCGACTGCAAGCCGGGCGATCTGCTGGACTACGACTTCGACGAGTCCGACCTGCTGGCGGCGGAGGAGGAGTAGTAGAGCATTCCTCCCCCACCGGGGGAGGGGGACCGCCCGAAGGGCGGTGGAGGGGGCCCGATCCGCCCTCATCCCGACCCGGCGAGCCCCTTGTCATCCCGGCCGAAGCGAAGCGAAGAGCCGGGACGGCAAAGCGCAAACCCCAATCCTCCCGGACGCTGCGCCCGCAGCGATCCGGGAGACGGGTCAGGCGCGCGGGCACAACCCGTCTCCCGGACAATCGCGCCGCGATTTCCGGGAGGTTCAAAAGGCGATGTTCTACCGTCCCGGATCGCCGCTTCGCGTCGTCCGGGATGACAAGCAGCACGGCCAGACCGGATGTGAACGCTCGGACGCCACGTCCGAAGGCGGGATGGGCGCCAATGCCTGCAAACGACCCATTGCGGACATTGGATTCGTCGTTGCGTCCAAGATAGGCTGCACAACCGGAGACCGCACCGACGATGAAGAATATCCAAGTGATAGATGGCGCGATCAACGCCAGTTACTCGATCTTCGCTGCTACGGAGGAGGAGTTTTCGGTGATCTTCCCGCGCAAAGGGCAGGACATCGAGTTCTCGGAAGACTTCTTTCGGCGGGCGAAGTCGGAGACCGCGACAGCTATCATGACCCGCATCTGGGAACGTCGGGTTGATAAGAAGACGGTTACAGGGATTCACGGAACGCTCTTCTATGGCCTTCCTGAGAAGAAGAAGTTTTACGAGCGCAAACGCGAACCCGTCATCGACTGGCGGTATGTCCCCTAACCACCCTTAGCGGACTTCCGGAGCGTCTGCTTTCCCCGCGACCCCCTGACGCGGCAACCATCCCTCCGCCCCCGCGATACCTCCCCATGCATCGCCGCGCCCTCCTGACCTCGTCCCTCGCCTTCACCGCCATGGCGGGCTGCGGCGAGGCCGCCCCCAGCCTCCTGACGCCTCGCCGCACCACCGGCCTCGACCCGGCCCGCCTCGCCGCCGCTCTCAGCACCGCCGATACCCTCCCGCGCCTGCACAGCCTGATCGTCGCCCGCGACGGCGAGGCCCTCGCCGAACAGGTGTTCCGCGGCGCCGCCCTCGACAGCCCCGTCAACATCAAGTCCGCCTCCAAATCGGTGCTGGCGGCGCTGGGCGGCATCGCCATCGGCCGCGGCGTCTTCGCCGGCGTCGACCAGCCGATCTCGGCCTTCCTCGGCGACCGCTTCCCGGCCAATCCCGATCCGCGCCTGGCGACCGTCACCCTCGGTCATCTGCTGTCGATGCAGGCCGGCCTCGGCTCGACCTCCGGGGCCAACTACGGCGCCTGGGTTTCCAGCCGCGACTGGGTCCGCTACGCCCTGGCCCGGCCGTTCGAGTCCGAGCCGGGCGGCCGCATGGTCTATTCGACCGGGACCTCGCACCTGCTCTCGGCCGCCCTGACCCGGGCCAGCGACCGCTCGACCCTGGCCAACGCCCGCGACTGGCTGGGCGAGCCGCTGGACATCGACATCCCGTCCTGGCCGGCCGACCCGCAGGGCATCTATTTCGGCGGCAACGACATGCGCCTGTCGCCGCGCGCCCTGCTCAAATTCGGCGAACTGTACCGCAACGACGGCGTCCACGCCGGAACCCGCGTCCTGCCCGAGGGCTGGGTGCAACAGTCGTGGAATGGCCGCGGGACGTCGCGCTGGAGCGGCAATCCCTATGGCTATGGCTGGTGGATCAAACAGGCCGGCCGCCATCCGGTCAATTTCGCCTGGGGCTATGGCGGCCAGATGGTCTTCGTCGTCCCCGATCTGCGGCTCACCGTGGTCATGACCTCCGACCCGTCCCCGGTCGACCAGCGCGACGGCCACGTCGACCGCCTCCACGCCCTGCTGGACGAGGGTCTGATCCCGGCCGCGGAGATCGGGGCGGGGTAGGGGTAGGGGGGGCGCCAGTGATATTCACCTCCCCGTCGGCGAAGGCCGATGGGGAGGACAGATCGCGCAGCGATCAGGAGGGGGCGGCTCCGTCAGAGGTGGGTTCGCGCCGGACTCACTCACCGCCTGCGCCGCCCCCCTCCTGATCGTCGCTGACGCGCCGATCTGTCCTCCCCATTCGCCTTCGCGAATGGGGAGGTGAGCCCCTGACGCTGTGCTTACAATCGGCGAATCTATAGTCGGCTTATCAAAATATTCGCTTGCCTGATCAACGGACTAACCTTTTCTCGATCCATTCTGGCTGTACGAGGGCCGGACGGGCGTACAATGCCTCATCTCCCTGTCGGGCGCCGAGCGACCGGTCTTTGACAATCGAATCCCGTCCGCGGCGTCAAAGCCGCGGCCCGGTCCACGCGCACGGGCGCCCCGGTCCGGACGGTTCGTACGGTCTGGACGGTCTGGACGGTTCGGACGGTCCGGACGCCGTTTTCGAGGTTCTACCCGGGTAAAACCTCCTCAGACCAGCTCCACCGCCATCGCCACGGCTTCCCCGCCGCCGATGCACAGGCTGGCCACGCCCTTCGTTCCGCCGCGCGCCTGCAGCGCCCCCAGCAGGGTCGCCAGCACCCGCGCGCCCGAGGCGCCGATCGGATGGCCCAGGGCCGTGGCCCCGCCGTTCACGTTCAGCTTGCTGTGCTCGATGCCCAGCTCCTGCATGGCGATCATCGGCACCACGGCGAAGGCCTCGTTGACCTCCCACAGATCGACGTCCTCCACCGCCCAGCCGGCCTTCTTCAGCGCCTTGCGCATCGCCGGCACCGGGGCGGTGGTGAACAGGCCCGGCTCGTGGGCGTGGGCCGAATGGCTGACGATCCGCGCCACGATCGGCAGGCCCAGGGCCTTGGCCACGCTCTCGCGGGTCATGACCACGGCCGCCGCCCCGTCCGAGATCGAGGCCGAGGAGGCCGCCGTGATCGTCCCGTCCCTGGCGAAGGCCGGCTTCAGATTGGGAATCTTCTCCGGCATGGCCTTGCCGGGCTGTTCGTCCTCGCTGACCGTCTCCGTCCCCTTGCGGGTGGCCACCTCGACCGGCGCGATCTCGGCCTTGAAGGCGCCCGAGGCGATGGCGTTGCGGGCCCGGGTCAGGCTCTCGATCGCATAGGCGTCCTGGGCCTCGCGGCTGAACTGATAGGTCCCGGCCGTGTCCTCGGCGAACGACCCCATCGGCTTGCCGGCCTGATAGGCGTCCTCCAGCCCGTCCATCATCATCGAGTCGACGATGACGTCATGCCCGATCCGCGCCCCGCCGCGGTGCTTGGTCATCAGATACGGCGCCCCGGTCATGCTCTCCATGCCGCCGGCGACGATCACATCGGCGCTGCCCGCGGTCAGGGCGTCGGAAGCCATCATCACCGCCTGCAGGCCCGAGCCGCACATCTTGTTGACCGTGGTCGCCTCGACATGGCGGCCCAGACCGGCGCCGATGGCCGCCTGCCGCGCCGGGGCCTGGCCCAGCCCCGCCGGCAGGACGCAGCCCATGTAGATCTGCTCGATCCTGGCCGGATCGATCCCGGCCCGCTCGACCGCCGCCTTGACCGCGGTCGCGCCCAGTTCGGTCGCCTTGACCCCGGTCAGGGCGCCCTGAAAGCCGCCCATCGGCGTGCGGGCGAAGGAGCAGATGACGATCGGATCGGACATGACGGTGCCTTGGAAGACGTGGTGGAAATCGGGGGCTGAATCGGCGTTTCGTGTCGGGCGTGCAAGCGGAGGCGGCTCAGGCGACCTCTTCGCCGGCCCGGTCCCGCGGCATCATCTCGCCGACGGTCGGGCGATCGAGGGCCCACTTCACCTCGATGTCGCGCGGCCGGACGACCTCGTTGCAGTGGCCGCAGGCGATGCGCGGGGCCAGGTCGTGACCGCAGGTCTTGTGGATCATGGCGACGCCCGAATCCGTATCGCCATAGACATGCTTGGCGCCCCAGCCGTGCAGGGTGACCAGCACCCCGTACAGGTCCTTGCCCTTGGCGGTCAGCACATATTCGTTGCGCGGCGGCCGCTCGGAATACAGCCGCGGCTCCAGCACCCCGTGCTGCACCAGCGATTTCAGCCGCGCCGCCAGCACGTTGCGGGCGACGCCCAGCCGCTCCTGCCACTGCTCGAACCGGCTGACCCCGTTGAAGGCGTCGCGGATGACCAGCAGAGTCCACGGATCGCCGATCACCTCCAGCGTCGCGGCGATCGAGCAGCTCTGGCGAGAATAGTCGGCGGTGCGTCCCATGCAGGGAAAGTGACCCTGCGTCAGCCGTTTGGCAAGAGGGTTGCCAATCCGAACGGACTAGGTCAGTCTTGTTTGGCTACGGACTCGCCGACGGCGTTTCCGGATCCCTCGACTGGGGCGGAAGGTTCACCCTTCCGCCCGTCCTTTCCTCACGCTACCCCGGCCCCATGACGCAGCAGACCCTCGCCGACGCCCTGACCCTGACGGACGACGGGGCCGGCGGCCTGACGGCCCGCCTGTCCGGGGACTTCTCCAACGCCCCCCTGTCCACCCCGCCGGAAAAGGGCGCCCCGTTCGGCGGCCTGATGGCGGCCCTCGCCGCCGGCGCCGCCCGCCAGGGGCTCGGCCTCGAGACGCCGCTCAAGACCCTGACCGTCCAGTATCTGGCCGCCGCCCGTTTCGAGGCCGCGACCTTCGTCCCGACCCTGACCCGCGGCGGCCGCAACGTCGCCTACGCCTCGGTGCTCGGCGGTCAGCCCGACCGCCCCGCCCTGCAGGCCCTCGCCACCTTCGGCCGCGAGGTCGACGGCCCCGTCCTGACCCCGCTGGCCGCGACGCCCCGTCCGCTCGCCGACATCGATCCCAGCCCGCTCGATCCCCGCTTCGGGCCCTGGTTCACGCGCTATATCGAGCACCGCTTCGTCGCCGGCCCGAAGCTGTTCGGCCAGAACCCGGCCAGCTCGCCCGAACTGGGCTGCTGGATGCGCACGACCGACGGCGCGCCGCTGGACGAGGCCCGGCTGCTGTTCCTGCTGGACGGCGTCTTTCCGACCTACTGGACCGCCCTGCCGGCCCCGCCGGCCTTCTCCGCCAGCGTCGATCTCCGCGCCGACCTGCTGGAGGCGATCACCCCCGAAACGTCGCCAGAGGGCTGGGCGTATTTCCACTTCACCAGCCGCGACGTCGGCGGCGGCTGGGCGGTCGAGGACGGCGTCGCCCACGCCCCCGACGGCCGCCCCATCGCCCTGGTGCGCCAGCGCCGCAAGCTGATGCCGTCGCGGCCCTAGCCGTGCAGGCCGCGCAGCTGGATCAGGGGAATGACGATGTCCTCCTCGTCCTCCAGATGGCGCAGCAGCGGCCGGGCGTTCCCGTCGATCCGGTCCGCCAGCCGGTTGGCCTTGTCCATTACGTCCGGGGCGGCGGCGGTCGCCGCCTGATGAAAGGCCAGGCCGTCGCGGTACAGCGCCTCCAGCGTCTCGTGGATGGCGTCGTGGTCGCGGTCCAGCAGATCGATCCCCGCCCCGATCCTCGGCTCTATCCGCCGCATCATCGGGAAATACTGGCCGCTCTCGATGCGGTGATGGCCGTCCAGATGCTGCAGGAAGGACTGCAGCGCCGGGATCAACTGCCGATGCAGCGCCGCCGCGTCCCCGGTGGTCCGCCACTGGCCGACCAGCCCGTCCATATGCGCCTGATGACCGCGAAAGCTGGCGTGCATCTGCAGCCAGAAGGCCGCCGTCTCATCCAGGCCCGAAGTCCAGTGCCCGCGCGGGAAGGCCTCCAGCAGATAGCCGAACGCGGGCGGCAGACCGCTCCGCGTGGCCAGCGCCGTGTCCATCGCCTCAGACAACGGCGGCGGTCGTCTTGATGAAGCCGCCGCCCAGCAGGCGGTCGGGATCGGCCGGATCATACAGGGCGCAGGCCTGTCCCGGAGCCACGCCTTCCTCGCCGGTCTCGAACAGCACCGCGACGGCGCCGTCGACCAGCGCCAGCCGGGCGGGGGAGGGCGGCCGCGTCGAACGCACGCGGGCCAGCACCGGCGCCCCGGCCTGCGCCGCCGCCGCGATGTCCGCCTCGTCGCCCAGCCAGTTGGTTTCGTCCAGCGTCAGACCGGCGGTCAGCAGGGCCTCGCGCGGGCCGACGATGACATGCCGCCTGGCCGGATCCAGCCGGGTCACGAACAGCGGCTCGCCCACGGCGACGTTCAGCCCCCGCCGCTGGCCGATCGTGTAGTCGGTGATGCCCGAATGGCCGCCCAGCACCCGACCGTCCATGTGCACGATGTCGCCGGCCTCGCGACCCTGCGGCCGCAGCTTGTCGATCAGGGTGCGATAGTCGCCGTTGGGCACGAAGCAGATATCCTGGCTGTCCGGCTTGGCGGCGATGCGCAGACCCAGCTCCGCCGCCACGCCGCGCACCTGGGGCTTCTCCAGATCGGCCAGGGGGAAGCGCAGATAGTCCAGTTGCTTCGTCGTCGTGGCGAACAGGAAGTAGGACTGGTCCCGCGAATGGTCGACCGCCTTGCGCATCTGCGGGCGGCCCCCGATCACCGAGCGGCGCACATAGTGGCCGGTGGCCATGGCCTCGGCCCCCAGGTCGCGGGCCACGTCCAGCAGGTCGCGGAATTTGACGGTCTGGTTGCAGCGGATGCACGGCACCGGCGTCTGTCCGGCCAGGTAGCTGTCCGCGAACTGGTCGATCACGGCGTCCCGGAACCGGCTCTCGTAGTCGAGCACATAGTGGGGGATGCCCAGCATCTCCGCCGCCAGCCGGGCGTCGTGGATGTCCTGGCCGGCGCAGCAGGCGCCCTTCTTCTTCAGCGCCGCGCCGTGATCATAGAGCTGCAGCGTGACCCCGACGACGTCATAACCCGCCTTGTGCAGCAGGGCCGCGACCACGGTGGAGTCCACCCCGCCCGACATGGCCGCCACGACCCGCGATCCGACCGGCAAGCCCACGGCGGCGCGCGCGGCTTCGATCGCCGCATCCATGTCGGGGCGGGCGATGGTCGGGACCGGGCAGATGTCCTCGGCGAGCGTCATGGCGCGCTATCTAGTGTGAAAGTCGCCCGATTTCGAGGCCGACCTGAAAACAGCCCCGGAAACGACGACGGCCGCCCCCGTCGCCGGGAGCGGCCGTCGCATCTTCGGGGAGTAATTTTCTAGCTGCCGCGTCCGTAGTGCTGGATGCGGGTGGTCCGCAGACCCTGCATGCCCCACTTGTCGATCGCCTTCTGCCAGGCGAGGAACTCCTCGGCGGTCAGACGGTACCGCGCAAGCGCGTCGTCCAGACTGATCAGACCGCCGCGCACGGCGGCCACGACCTCGGCCTTGCGGCGGATCACCCAGCGGTCCGTATTGGCCGGCGGGAGATCGTGCAGGGTCAGGGGCGTACCCGTCGGGCCGACCACGTACTGTTCGCCTTGATTATTAAGGCGTCGCTCTTGCAACATGGGCTTATGCCTCATTGACCACCATCACTAAGGGTCGAACCGTAGCGGTCGGCGGCTAAGGGCCGTTTAAGCGTCGTGGTGAAGGAAAGCCTAAAATGCCCTCCGTCCACACGCTCAATATTCAACAAAGATTTCATTGAGGTTTACGACCCGTTACTAAAAGATCAGCGTTTGATGCTGATCAGTTCAGCGAGCATCTCATCAGCCGTGGTGATGATTTTCGATGAGGCGGAGTAGGCGCGCTGGGTGGTGATCAGCCCGGTGAACTCCGCCGACAGATCGACCGTCGAAGCTTCCAGCTGGGATGCGGCGATCATGCCCGAGCCGCCGGTGCCGGGGGGCTTGAGGTTGTAGGTCCCCGAATTCTGGCTGACCCGATAGGCGTTGCCCGTCGTGATCGTCAGGCTGTCCGGGCTCGGGAAGGTGGCCAGGGCGACCTGGGCGATGCGGCGGGTAACGCCATTGTCGAAGCTTGCGGTCACGAAGCCCATGTCGTCGATCTCGATGCCTTCGAGGACGCCGAACGCCGTGCCGTTGGTCAGGACGGAGTCGACGAAGGAGTCGCTGTCCGCCTGGGTCAGGCCGCCGGTGGCGCCGCCCAGATCGAAGGTGATGTTCTGCGCGGAGATGCCGAGTCCGGGGGCCCAGTTGACGCCGGTGGCGGCCGGAGCGCCGGCGTCGGAGGCGCCGAACGTCAGGGTCGCGTTGGTGGGGTCGGTGAACAGCGCCGCGGCGCCGAGGCCGGCCATCGCCGTCACGTCGAGACGCCCGTCCTGGGTGAAGGCGACAAGACCGGTCTTGATCTGACCGTTGCTCAGGCCGGCTCCGGTGACGACGTCGTCGCCCGGAATTGCCCGGACTTCGGCGTACCACTGGTTCGCCGTCGTGCTCTTCAGGAACGAGATGGCGACAGTGCGCTGCCCGCCCTTGGAGTCGGAAATGGGGACGGTGATCTCGAAGTCAGGCTTGACCCCGACGCTGGTCACCGGATCCCACATGGCCATGGAGTTGGTGGCGGGGTTGTACGCTGCGGGGTCCGCGGGGGTGGCCGCCGCGGTGACGGCCGCAGCCGACGGAGTCTGGCTGGAGAACAGGTTGGCGTTCACCTGGACGCGGGTGGTCGCCTCGGCGGTGCCGCCGACCGAACCGACATTGATCGTGCGCAGGCGGTTGAGGTCCGAGGGGTCGGTGGTGATATTGCCCTCGGCGTCGACCGGCCAGCCCTGCAGGTACAGGCCGGCGGTGTTCTTCAGGTAGCCAAGGTCATCGACCCGGAAAGCGCCGGCGCGGGTGAACATGCGGGTGTCGCTGGGGTCCAGGCCCTCAGCCTTCTCGGTCACCACGAAGAAGCCCTGCCCGTCGATGCCGAGGTCGGTGCTCGAGGCCGTGCGTTGCAGCTGGCCCGCCTGGCTGGTGAAGTGGCGGGCCGAGGCGAGGACGCCGCCGGAGGAATATCCGGCGCCCGCAGCCTGGCTGTTGATCACCGTCTGGAACTCGGCCTGGGTCCGCTTGTAGCCGATCGTGTTCACGTTCGCGATGTTCTGGGAGATGGCCGCGAGGGCGGCCGAGTTTGCAGTCAGGCCGGACACGCCGGCCAGAAGGGCGCTGTTGATGCTCATGGCGGAGCTCCTTACGAAAGCAGTTTCAGGGGATTGAGGGTGGAGGCGAGCGAGGCCATCAGGCTCTCGTCTTCCTCATCGGCGGGCGGTGGGGTCTGGGTGGTCCGCGCTTCTTCGAGGGCGATGACGCTCGACAGCGGCAGGATCGAGTTGCCGACGGTCAGGTAGGCCTCGCCGTCGTACATCTCGACGCCGGTGATGCGGCCCTGGGTCAGGACCTGGGCGTCGATCTTACCGCCGGCGGAATCCTTGGCCGCAACGCGCAGGGTGTAGACCTGTCCGTCCTTGCCGTTGCTGCCGGTGGTTGCGTGGCCGTCCCAGGTGAAATCGTGGATGCCGGTTGTCTTGTCGGGCGCGTCCCCGGACCAGACGACCTTGCCCGACCCATCGAGCACCTCCAGCTTCACCGAGGCGGCGCTCGCGGCGACCTCGTAGCTCCACTTCGCCTCGCCCTCGGTGAACTTGGTCGCCGACCAGGCCGCGGTGGCCTCCTTGCCGATATAGGTAGCCGCGTCAGCCAGACCGCCGCCGCCCTGGGCCGAGACCAGGCTTTGCAGCAGTTCGTTGGTCAGCAGTTGCTGTTCAACCCCCGCCATCTGGGTCAGCTGGGCGGTGAACTCGTTGGAATCCACCGGGGACAGGGGATCCTGGTTCTTGAGCTGCGTCGTCAGCAGCGTCAGAAAGGTCTCGAAATTCGAGGCCAGCATGGCGCCGCCAGAATTGATCTTGGTCGTCGCGGTGTTGGTGGTGGTGACGGCGTCAACCATCGGTCAAACCTTCATGTCCACGCCCGAAGGCGAATGGGAGTGCGCCAGCCATTGCGGCGGCTGGGCGACGTCGATCTCGGCGTTCCGTCGGGCGGCTGCGGCGAAGGCGCGATTCTGGCCCTGTCGGGCGTCCTGCCCCCGATCAAAGGCGCTGGAACCGCTGTCGCGTTCAGCGAACTCGAAGGCGTCGTCAGCCAGTTGGAAGCCCGCGGCTTCAAGCTGGCGGCGCAGCTCATCGGTTCGACCCCGCAGGTCGGTCGCGGCGGCCGGATTGTCGAATGCCAGACGGGCCGAAAGCCTGCCCTCCGAGTCGATGTCCAGTTTCACATCCACCCGGCCGAGATCGTCCGGGCGCAGGGCGATCTCGAAGCGGGTGGAACGACCCTCGAGCTTGCGCAGGATTTGGGCCGCGATCTGGGCTGTCGCGTCGATGGCCGTGCGGGACAGGGTCGACAGACTGTGATCCCTGGCCGGGGCGGCCATCTCGACCTGATCGGCGGCAGGATCCCCGGCGGGCGAAGCCTCGGTCGGTGGCAGGGCAGTATCCCTGTCCGCTGCGGCGGCGACAGCGGCAGCGGCAGTGAGCGCGGCCGGTTTGTCGGCAAGACCCGCCGGTCTCGTGGGCTCCAGACTCGCGGCGCCGGCCGGTTTCGTTTCGGCCGCGATGGCGGCTTCGGTCGTCGACGCCGCCTGGTCGATGGGCTTCGAGGTGCGTTCGACCAGGGCGCGCAGCGGAGGTGCAACGGGGGAGGCGGGTGTGACGGCGGGAGCGGGATGAACCTGCGGCTGTGGCTGTGGCTGCGGCTGCGTCTGGGTCTGGGTCTGGGTCTGGGTCTGGGTCTGGGTCTGGCTCTGGGCTTGAGGCTGCGGCTGGATGTGAGCCTTGGCCTGGCCCTTAGCCTGATCAGGAGCCTGAGCAGCAGCGGGCGCCGAAGTCGCCAAAGGCGCGCCCTGTCCACCGGCGACCGTCTGAACCGGTGCGGCGCGCGGTTGCTCGGCTACCGGGGCGGCTGCGGTGGCCGCTCCTTTGGGCGACAGGGTTGGCGCAAGATCCTTTGGTCCGGCCTCCGGCAGGCCGAGGGGCGAGTCCTTGACGGGAGCCGCATCAATCGATCCCGCTTCCTTGCCGCGCGCCGCATGCGTTGGAGAGGGCGAGCTCGAGCGGGCTTCCGTCAGCTCAGGCGGGGGGACAACGCCGGCACGTGGCGCAGCCGCCACAGCCTCGAGGACGTCCGTCGTTGCCGAAGCGACCGCCGAGTCGGCGCCACTGGCGAGCGACGTGATCGGCGGAGGTGTGACGCCTGGCGCATTCAAACGGCCTTCGCCGTGTTGCCGTTCCGGCTCGACGTTGGCGGTCCCTTCAGCGGCGCGCGCGGCGCCCACGGGCGCCGTCGTCGCTTCAGCAGGTTTGGCGAGTTCGGGAGTGGAGAAGGCCGGCGGTTCAACAGGCGGAGTCGCCAGGTCGACGACCGGCGTCGGGCCCGGGACAAAGGCAGCCGGCGCGTCCATCGGGGACAACTCCGTCTCACCGGGAGATGATGCCCCGTCCCCGGCCGGGAGCGCCTCTGAATCGCGAGAAACGCCCGCTTCGGCGGGAAGAGCCGAGACCATGGCAGCGGCCGGGCTCGCGCCATCGGTCGAGACAAGGCGCGCCAGCATGTCGCCAAAGCCGGATGCGTCCGCGACCGACGACCCTCTTGGGGCCGCAGGAAGGGCGGGTGCGATCATCGAGAGGATGGCTTGCGCGGACATGGTCCCCGAGGGGTGTCGCCGAAGCGAGGGTGGCGGGGGCGCATGCTGCGCCGGACATTCGGAAGACGCAGCGCAAGTCACGGGCCAGTTGGGATATAAGTGGCAAGCACCTGAAAAGGCAGAGTTTTTGTATGACGCCGCCCGGACGTGTCTGTGGGAAGCCTGGACCAAACTTGCCGTGCGGAGACGTTTCTTGCCCGGCGCCGGTCGATCGCGTCCGACTGGCCCGCGCCTTGCGTGCCCTGATGCTCATGACACAGGGTCAATGCGTGAAGACGCGTTATTTCAGTGACTTGAGCGAGCAGCTTCCGGGCGCCGCCGGGCAAAAAACGCATATCGGCTGGCAGGGCTTGCCGGGCGCCGCCGCGCGGGAGGTCACCACATGTCGCTGAACGCCATCATGAACACGGCCAGCAGCGGGCTGGCGGCAGCGCAGACACAGCTGCGGATCGTTTCGGACAACGTCTCAAACGTCAACACGCCCGGCTATGTCCGCAAGATCGGCGATCAGGTCAGTCTGACCAGCCAGGGTATGGGCACCGGCGTCGAGGTGACGCGTATCCGGCTGGCCACCGACCGGTTCCTGCAAGCTGCCAGCCTGAACGCTGGCGCGGAGTCGGCGCGCCAGGGCGTGCGCCATGAGCTGTACGATCGCATCCAGTCCCTGTTCGGAGACCCCGGCGGCGACAACGGCTTCTTTTCACAGGTCGATGGCGTTTTCTCGGCCTTTGCCGCCAGCGCCGAGGATCCGACCTCGTCGCCGCGCCGGCAGGACGCCCTGTTCAGGACCCAGGCCCTGCTGGACGAGGCGGGGCGCATTGGCGAACAGATCCAGGCTGTCCGACGGGACGCGGATGGTCGTATCGATAACGCTGTCGACAGAGCCAACAGCCTGCTGCAGCAAATCGAGGGCCTGAACCTTGAGATCGCCCGCGCCACCGTCACCAACGGCGACCCCTCGGGGGCCGAAACCACCCAGGCGGCCCTGATTGGCCAACTGGCGGAACTGGTGGATATCCGCGTCTCGGCCCGCTCCGTCGGAGGCGTCTCCATCCGGACCGGGACGGGCACCATGCTGGCGGGCGAGGGCGCGGCCACACTCAGCTACACTCGCGCCGGTACGGTCACGAGCGAGACAGCCTTCAACGAAATCTGGGTGACCGAACCCGGTGGTCAGAAGCGCTCTCTGCTGGACAATGTCGTCTCAGGCGAAATCAAGGGCCTCGTCGAGCTGCGCGACATCGAGGCCCCGGCAGCAGCCGAGCGGCTCGCCGAACTGGTGACGCATGTCGCGGACGAACTGAACCGGGCCCACAACGCCAACAGCTCGGTGCCGGCTCCCACAAGCCTCACCGGCCGCAATGTCGGACAGTCGTTCGAAAGCGCCATTACCGGCTTCGCCGGCGAAACGACCATAGCCGTCACCAATACGGCCGGCGTGATCCAGGCCAGGGCCGACGTGGTCTTCAGCGGCGCCACCATGACGGTGAACGGCGTCGCCGCGACGCCGGCCAGTTTTCTGACGGTGCTCAACGCACAGCTGGGTGGGGCGGCGACGGCGAGTTTCGTCGACGGCAAGCTGACCATCGCCGCCACAGGGTCCAATGGCGTGGCGATCGCCGATGGCGCGACCACCCCGTCAGACAAGGCGGGGCGCGGCTTCTCGCACTATTTCGGCCTCAACGATCTGGTCTCGACCGATCGACCGGCCCTGTACGACAACGGGCTGACCGGGACTTCGCCCCATGGCTTCACAGCCGGCGAGACGCTGAGCTTCCGCTTCATTGGCGAGAGCGGCTCCAAAATGCGCGATGTTCAGGTGGCGGTGCCCGCCGGCGGCGCCGTCGATGATCTGATCGCGGCTCTGAATGACCCTTCCACGGGCGTTGGACGGTACGGAACATTCGCCTTGGCCGCGGACGGATCGCTCAGCTTCACCGGACTGGGCAGTCCGGAGCCGACGATGAGCGTGCTGGAGGATCGGACCACCCAGATCCCGTCGGGAATTTCGGTCACCGAGCTGTTCGGCGTCGGTGGGGGCGTTCGGGCCTCCCGCGTCGATGGATTTTCGCTGCGCGCCGACATACGCCAGAGCCCGTCGAAACTGGCTCTGGCCCAGTTGAACCTGTCGGCGGCGGTCGGCGCCCCTGCGCTAAGCATCGGAGACGGGCGGGGCGCGCTGCTGCTGGCCGACGCGGGCGAGCGGACAGCACAGTTCGCCGCCGCGGGTGACTCATCCGGCGGCCTGACGTCGGTGTCGCGCTACGCCGCGGAGTTGTCTGGAGAAATCGGCGGCAAGGCGTCGGCGGCCAGGAACCGCAGCGACGCCGCCTTGGCCCTGGCGACCGAGGCTTCGGCTCGCCAGACATCCTACGAAGGCGTCAATCTGGATGAGGAACTGGTCCTGATGACGACCTATCAACAGGCCTTCAACGCCTCGGCGCGTCTGATCCAGGCCGCTG
>JAXHTU010000063.1:0-17415 GCA_034189955.1 Pseudomonadota bacterium
AAGGCCCCCTCCACCGCCCTGCGGGCGGTCCCCCTCCCCCGAAGGGGGAGGAATATGAGCCGCGCGGCCCGCCTCGCCGCCCTGCCGCCGGCGGAGAAGCGGCTGCTGGCGGCGGACTGGACGCTGGCGCGGCACGAGGGGCAGGAGCCGCCGCAGGGGGACTGGTCGACCTGGCTGGTGCTGGGCGGGCGCGGCGGGGGCAAGACGCGGGCGGGGGCCGAATGGGTCGCCGATCAGGCGTGGGCGGTGGGGCGGATCGCCCTGGTGGGGCAGAGCCTGCACGATGTGCGCGAGGTGATGATCGAGGGGCCGTCGGGGCTGCGCGCCCTGCCCCGCTTCGGCATCGGCGGGCGGCCGTCGTGGGAGGCGAGCCGGCGAAGGCTGGCGTGGCCGAACGGGGCGGTGGGGATGGTGTTTTCGGCCGAGGATCCCGAGAGCCTGCGCGGGCCGCAGTTCGGCGCGGCCTGGGCGGACGAATGGTGCGCCTGGCGGCGGCCGGAGGCGACCCTGGCGCTGTTGCGCATGGGGCTGAGGCTGGGGGCGCGGCCGCGACTGGTGCTGACGACGACGCCGAAGCCGACGGCGGCGCTGCGGCGCCTGCTGAAGGAGCCGGGGCTGGCGCGGACCGACCTGCCGACGGCCGTCAATGCGGCGCATCTGGCGCCGGCGTTTCTGGACGGGCTGGAGGGGCTGTACGGCGGGACGCGGCTGGCGGCGCAGGAGCTGGAGGGGAAGGTGGTCGAGGGCGACGGAGCGCTGTTCACATTGGCCATGATCACGGCAAGCCGGCATCATGGCGTTCCCGGGGGCGATCGCGCTTCGCGCCGCTTGAGCCCCCGGACCCCCGGATCGGCTTTATCGGTTCTGACGGAGCCCGGCGGGTTCGACCGGATCGTGGTGGCGGTCGATCCGCCCTGCTCGGCGGACGGAGACGCGTGCGGGATCGTGGTCGTGGGCCGGGCGCGGGGCATGGCCTGGGTGCTGGCCGACCGGACCGTGCGCGGGCGCTCGCCGCAGGGCTGGGCCGGGGTGGTGGCGCGGGCGGCGGATGAGTTTGGAGCCGCCCGGGTGGTGGCCGAGGCCAACCAGGGCGGGGAGATGGTCGAGGCGGTGCTGAAGACCGCCGGCGTGGCCTGTCCGGTCAGGCGGGTGCATGCGCAGAGCGGCAAGCGGACGCGGGCCGAGCCGGTGGCGGCGCTCTACGAGCAGGGCCGGGTGAAGCACGCGGCGGCGGGGCTGGAGGCGCTGGAGGAGGAGCTGATGGGGCTGGGGACGGAGGGCGGCGACTCGCCGGACCGGGCCGACGCCCTGGTGTGGGCGGTGACGGAGCTGCTGGTCGACGGCGGCGGAATGGGGCCGAGGGTGAGGGTGGTGTGAGGAGCAGGCAGCAGGCAGCAGGCAGCAGGCAGCAGGCAGCAGGAAAGGGGAACACGAAAAGACGGGGATGGGCAGCCAACATGCGATCGAAAGCGGGTGTGCGTCCCTGCCGGCAGCGCTCCTGCTGCCTGCCGCCTGCTGCCTGATCCCTCCCCTCAGACCGCCTCGTTCAGCAGCGCCGTCTTGTAGCCCTCGACCCAGACGTTGCGGAACCGCTTGCTGCGCTCGGCGTGATAGATGTGGGCCAGCTCGGCGTAGGAGCGGTCGAAGTCGTCGTTGACGAAGACGTAGTCGAAGGCGCCGCAGTGCTCGATCTCGCCCTTGGCGTTGGCGATGCGGCGCTCGATGACGTCCTCGGCGTCCTGCGAGCGGGTGATCAGGCGGCGGCGCAGCTCTTCCAGACTGGGCGGCAGGATGAAGACGCGGACGGCGTCCTCCGGGCATTTGGCGGCGATGTCGCGGGCCCCCTGCCAGTCGATGTCGAACAGCACGTCGCGGCCCTCGGCGAGGGCGCGATCGATCGGGGCGCGCGGGCTGCCGTAGCGGCTGCCGTGGACGTCGGCCCATTCGAGGAAGGCGTCGGCCTCGATCATGCGCTGGAACTGGGCGTCGTCGACGAAATGATAGTCGCGGTCGGCGACCTCGCCCGGGCGGATGGCGCGGGTGGTCATGGAGACCGACAGCTCCAGCCCGCCGTGGTCGGCCATCAGGCGGCGGCACAGGCTGGTCTTGCCGGCGCCCGAGGGGCTGGCGACGATCAGCAGGACGCCGCGGCGGGGCGTGCGTTCATTCGACATTCTGGACCTGTTCCCGCAACTGCTCGATGACGGCCTTCAGCTCGAGGCCGAGTCCGGTGAGCGCGGTCGTAGCCGATTTCGAGCAGAGGGTGTTCGCCTCTCTCATGAATTCCTGCATCAGGAAGTCGAGTTTCCGCCCGGCGGGGGGCTGGCGCAACAGGGCGCGGGCCGAGGCGAGGTGGGCGACGAGGCGGTCGAGCTCCTCGCGCACGTCCGCCTTTGTCGCCAGCGCCGCCGCTTCGAGGAAGATGCGGTCCTCGAGGCCGGGGCTGTCGGGCGCCAGTTCGGTCATGCGGCGGGCGAAGCGGTCGCGGATGGCGTCCACCTGGGCGGCGGCCTCGGTTTCGGCGGCGGCGACCAGGGCCTCGATGCGGTCGATGAAGTCGGCGATGACGGGGAGCAGTTGCGCCCCCTCGCGATCGCGGGAGAGCTTCAGGGCGTCGAAGGCGGCGTCGATCGAGGCGGCCATGGCGGCCTCGACGGCGGCGCGGGCCTCGGGGTCCTCGGCCTCCTCGGGGGCCTCGAGCACGCCGCGCAGACCCAGCAGGCCGTCGGCCGAGGGCGGCACGGCCCCCTCCTCCGCCAGCTGGTTGGCGAGGGTCAGGTAGCGGGCGAGGATGTCCTGGTTGACCCGCAGGGCGGCGGCGCCGGGGTCGGCGCGTCTGGCCTGGACGCCGACGGTGATCTGGCCGCGGCTGAAATGGCGGCGGGCGGCGGCCTTGGCGGCGGCCTCGAGGGTGTCGAAGCCGGGCGGGCCGCGGAAGCGGACTTCCAGATTGCGGCCGTTGACCGAACGGGCCTCGACCGACCAGGTCCAGGCGCCGTGGGCGCCGTCGGCGCGGCCGAAGCCGGTCATGCCGCTGATCGTGCTCATGGCGCCGGCGCCGGTTGCGGCACGCGGATGACCTGGGCGCCGGCGGGGACGGTCACGCCGGGGGGCGCGGCGTCCGGGTCGGCGTTGGGCACGCCGGGCGAGGTGCCCGGGACCGCCGGCGCGGGGGCGCCGGGCGGCAGGCCGGCCTTGCGCCGCTCGATCTCGCGCCAGCGGGCGACATTGGCGAGGTGCTCGTCGTAGGTGCGGGCGAACGCGTGGCCGCCCGAGCCGTCGGCGACGAAGAACAGCTCCTGCGACGCGGGCGGGTTCAGCACGGCGGCGAGGGCCTCGCCGCCCGGGTTGGCGATCGGCGTCGGCGGCAGGCCGTCGATCTGGTAGGTGTTCCACGGCGTCGGGCGATCCAGTTCGGAGCGGCGGATGCCGCGGCCCAGCGGCCGGCCCTGGGTAATGCCGTAGACGATGGTCGGATCGCTCTCCAGCCGCATGCCGAGGCGCAGACGGTTGGAGAAGACGGCGGCGACGCGCGGCCGTTCGGCGCCGACGGCGGTCTCCTTCTCGACGATGGAGGCGAGAATGACGGCCTCTTCCGGCGACCTGACCACGGTGCGGGGCGAGCGGGCGGCCCACAGGCGGGCGAGATTGTCGGCCTGGGCCGTGGTCATGCGGGCGATGACCGAGGCGCGGGTGTCGCCGCGGGCGATCTCATAGGTGTCGGGCCACAGCGAGCCCTCCTCCGGCGTGTCGGGGATGTCGCCGGTCAGGATCGGCTGGGCCATCAGGATGTCGACGGCCTGGGCCGAGGACCAGCCCTCCGGCAGGGTGACGTAGTGGCGGACCACCTTGCCGTCGACCAGAAGCGCCAGCACCGAGCGCAGCGAGGCCCCGGACGGCACTTCGTATTCGCCGGCGCGCAGCCTGCGGTCGGCCCCGGTCAGGGTGGCGGCGGCCTTGAACATGTCGGTCGAGCGAATGACCCCGGCGGCCTTCAGATTGGCGGCGATGGCGCTGACGCCCGCTCCGCTGGGCAGGGTGACGACGGTCGTCTCGCCGGCGCGCGCCTGCGGCCCCGGGGCGTAGAAGACGCTCCACGCCGCCACCAGGGCGACGATCAGGAAGACGCTGAAGGTGGCCGAGGCGGCCAGCAGGGCCGTGGCCCGTCCCGATCGGGGTTGGCCGGACTTCGGAGCCCCCGCTCCCCGAAAACGTCCGAACATCAATCGACCTTCCTGAAGATGACGGTGGCGTTGGTGCCGCCGAAGCCGAAGCTGTTGGACATGGCGACGTCGATGGCCATCGGCTGACCCTTGTCGCGGACCATGTTGAGGGCGGTTTCGCGCTCGGGATTGTCGAGATTGATCGTCGGCGGCGCGATCTGGTCGCGGATGGCGAGGATGCAGTAAATGGCCTCGATGGCCCCGGCCGCCCCCAGCAGGTGACCGGTCATGGACTTGGTCGAGGACAGGGCCACGTTCGGGGCGTGATCGCCCATCAGCTTTTCGATGGCGCCGGCCTCGATCCAGTCGGCCATGGTCGAGGTGCCGTGGGCGTTGACGTAGTCGATGTCGGAGACCTCGATCCCGGCCCGCTTCACCGCCATCTGCATGGCGCGATAGCCGCCGTTGCCGTCCTCGGCCGGGGCGGTGATGTGATACGCGTCGCCGCTCATGCCGTAGCCGATCACCTCGGCGTAGATGGTCGCGCCCCGCGCCTTCGCATGTTCGTACTCCTCAAGCACCACGATGCCGGCGCCCTCGCCCATGACGAAGCCGGAGTGGTCCCTGTCCCACGGCCGCGAGGCCTTCTCCGGTTCGTCGTTGTAAGCCGTGCACAGGGCCTTGCAGGCGAGGAAGCCGGCGATGCCGATGGGGACGATGGAGCTTTCCGCCCCGCCGGCGACCATGACGTCGGCGTCGTCCAGCATGATCATCCGCGCCGCGTCGCCGATGGCGTGGGCCCCGGTGGCGCAGGCGGTGACGACCGAATGGTTCGGCCCCTTGAGGCCGTGGCGGATCGAGATCTGGCCCGAGGTCAGATTGATCAGGGCCGAGGGGATGAAGAAGGGGCTGACCCGGCGCGGGCCCTGTTCCTTGAGGATGAGGGCGGTGTCGGCGATGGGGCCGAGGCCGCCGATGCCGGAGCCGACCATGACGCCGGTGCGCTCGCGCTGTTCCTCGGTCTCGGGCTTCCAGCCGGAGTCGGCCAGGGCCTCGTCGGCCGCGGCGATGGCGTAGACGATGAAGTCGTCGACCCGCTTGCGGTCCTTGGGCGACATGACCTGTTCGTGGTCGAAGACGCCGGGTTGCCCCGGCGCGCCGCCGCCGCGGCCGTCGACCGAGGGAATCTCGCCGGCGATGGTGCAGCCATAGCCTTCGGTGTCGAAACTGGTGATGGGGCCGATGCCGGACCGGCCCTCGACGATGCCCTTCCAGTTATGCTCGACGCCCCAGCCCAGGGGAGTCAGGAGGCCCAGGCCTGTGACGACGACACGACGCATGCGGCGGTCCTTCAAAGTGAATCTCGCGGGGAGAATAGGGGGTGGAGGGGCGCGGGGCTAGGCGGGAGTGCGCGCCCCACAAGCTGCAACCCGTCATTCAAACGCTTTCTCCGCCCTGGACGCACCCCGCCAATCAGCGACCCGGCTGCATGGGCAGGTGACTATAGCGACGGGCAAAGTCCACAAACGCCTTGAACGCGGCGGTCGGATTGCGTCTGCTGGGATAGTACAGGCTCAAGGGCGCCAGAACAGGCGTCCAGTCCTCAAGCACTCGCACGAGACGGCCTGCGTCGATGTCCTCGCGCACATCCGACTCCATGGCCAGGGTCAGCCCGACCGAAGCCAGCGCGGCGGTGCGGGCAAGGCTCGCTTCATCGAGCGTGAGAGGGCCCTCCACATCGACATGGGTCACCTGTCCATCCTTCTCGAACGGCCACCGATAAATCGCGCCATTCGGCAGTCGGACACGCAGACAGGAATGCCCGACGAGATCCTGGGGGACGATGGGCGTCCCGCGCGCTTCCAGATAGTCTGGCGAGCCCACGACGACATTGCGCCGGCCCAGCCCCAGCGGAAGAGCGATCATGTCGGCCGGCACAAGGTCGGCGCTACGAACGCCGAAGTCGAAGCCACCCGCAACGATGTCCACGAGGCGCCCTTCCGTCACGACATCGATGTGAACCTGGGGGTGCCCGCGCTGGAACGGCAAAACCAGGGTCGAGAAAATCTCACGCGCCGCGGTCGGGAAGGCGTTGAGGCGCAGCGTGCCGGACGGCGTGGCCTGTCTGGAACGCACGCCGTCCATGGCGTCGTGGATGTCCCGCAAGGCGGGCGCGACCTGGGCGACGAATTGCTCGCCCGCCTCCGTCAGGGAGACACTCCGCGTCGTCCGGTTGAAGAGCCTCACGCCAAGCGTCCGCTCCAGCTTTCCCACCGCGTTGCTGAGAGCCGACGTCGATATGCCCAGTTCAAGCGCAGCGGCCCGGTACTTTCCGTGTCGGGCGACCATGAGAACGGCGTCCAACTCTGACAGGGTGCTCTTCGCCATTGTCCTGATTTCCGCGATGACTCGTGCCGACTTGTCCCGATTATCGCGCGGCCTGTCCATCGCTAGCTTGGCGGCATCAGGAATGCAGCCGCCCCGGCTGATCCCAAGGCAGCAGGACAGGATCATGTCTCTCCAACTCCCCGCACCCATCGCCGACTATGTCGCCGCCAACGGCCGGCTCGACCTGGAAGGGATGATAACGCCCTTCGCCCCCGATGCGGTCCTGCTGGACAACGGCAAACGCTTCGTGGGCCGTGGCGAGATCCGCAGTCTTCTCAAAGAGATGGTGGTCGAACTCAAGGCGATCTTCACCCCCGACACCGTCCGGCACGAGAACGGCCAGGTCGTGGTCGAGGGGCCTGCGCATGGCGACTTCAAGGGCAGCCCGATCGTCTTCACCTATCGCTTCGACCTCGACGGCGACGCCATCAAGGCCGTGGAGATCACGGCATGAGCGTCCCGACGGATCCGAACGAGTTCACGGGCAAGCGCGTCCTCGTCAGCGGCGGGACCAAGGGTCTGGGCCGCGCCACCGTCGATCGCTTCCTGGCCGGCGGCGCCCGGGTCATCACCTCGGCCCGCGGAGCCCTTGAGCCCATCGCCGGCGTCGAGTTCGTCCAGGCGGACCTCACGACCTCCGAAGGCGGCGAAACCTTCGCCAGAGCGGCGCTCGATCGTCTGGGCGGCATCGATATTCTGGCCCATGTGCTGGGCGGTTCGGCCACGCCGGGGGGCGGCTTCGCCGCCCTGACCGACGATCACTGGCTCTCCGAACTGAACCTGAACCTTATGGCCGCCGTCCGCCTGGATCGCCTGCTGATCCCGCAGATGATCGAGCGGGGCTCCGGCGCCGTGGTCCACGTCACCTCCATACAGTCGGTCCTGCCTCTCCCGGACGCGACCACCGCCTATGCGTCGGCCAAGGCGGCGCTCAGGACCTACAGCAAGTCCATCTCCAAGGAGCTCGGTCCCAGGGGCGTACGGGTCAACACCGTGTCCCCCGGCTGGATCATGACCGAGGGGACCGACGTGTTCCTCAAGCGCATCCAGGACGCCAACGGCGGCACGCTCGAAGACGCCCGCCGGCTGGTCCTGAACGGCCTCGGCGGAATTTCGATCGGCCGCGGCGCGGAACCCTTCGAAGTCGCGGAGGCCATCGCCTTCCTGGCCTCGGACCGCGCGTCGTCGATCCACGGATCGGAACTCGTCGTCGACGGCGGCACCGTCCCGACCGTCTGACGGCCATGCCCCGACGTCCGCTTTCACGAGCGGGCGTCGGGAACAAGGGCCCGGTCAGCTCTGGCCCGGTCCGCGCGCCGCGAGGCTTTCATAGACGGCGTCGCGCAATCCCTTCAGCTGATCGTTCAGCGCGCCAAGTTCGACGCCGGTACGCCCCGATGCGTGCAGCAAGGCCTCGCCCAGACACCCTGCGCGTTCCCGGAGCGCAGCGCCCGCCTTCGTCAGGGTGATGAGGACCTGTCTCTCGTTGCGGGGATTGCGCGCCCTCTGGACCAGACCCGCTGTTTCGAGGCGCTTCAGCAGCGGCGTCATGGTGCTCGGTTCGAGCGCCAGCTCCTCGGCGATGTCGCCCACCGTCAGGCCGTCTTCGCGCCAAAGCACATTCATCACGAGATATTGGGGATAGGTCACACCGAGGGCGTCCAGCAGGGGCTTGTAGGCCCGCTGGATCGCCATGCTCGTCGAATAGACAGTGAAACAGAGCTGGTCCTCCATCGGGACAGGTCCGGTCTGGCGGGTCATCAAGGCACTCCACTGGGCGACGTTTCGCGAGAAAATACATATCGCGATAATTTTCTGTTTGACAAGGCGCGCACCCTCCGCGATATCGGACTTATCGCGATAACAGTTCGCGGCGTAACATTCTCGACCGGACAGGCCGAGGCCTGCCATTTTCAAGGAAAGGACCACCCCATGATCAAGTTCCGCAACATCCTCCTCGCCGCCGTCGGCGCCGCCAGCATCGGCGGCGCCGCCCAGGCCCAGACAACCTCGACCCTGCCCGCCGACCAGTCCGTCCGCAACGTCGTGCTGGTGCACGGCGCCTTCGCCGACGGCTCGGGCTGGCGCGGGGTCTATGACGACCTCACCGCCCGCGGCTATCGGGTGACGATCGTCCAGAACCCCCTGACCTCGCTCGCCGACGACGTCGCCGCCACCCGCCGGGCGCTGGCCCGCCAGGACGGGGGCACGATCCTCGTCGGCCACTCCTGGGGCGGGGTGGTGATCACCGAGGCCGGCGTCGACGACAAGGTCAAGGGCCTGGTCTATGTCTCGGCCCTGACGGCGGACGTGGGCGAAACGGCCGGCGACCAGTACGCAGGCTTCGGCATTCCCTCGACCTTCGTCATTGACGAACAGCCTGACGGTTTCGGCTTCCTCAACCTCGAGCGCTTCAAGGAAGGCTTCGCCGCCGACCTGAGCGACGCCGAGGCCGCCTTCATGCGCGACTCCCAGGTGCCGATCGCCCTGTCGGCCTTCGCCACGCCGGTGACCCAGGCCGCCTGGAGGACGCGCCCCAGCTGGTTCATCGTCGCCACCGAGGACGCCGCCATCAGCCCGGCCATGCTGCACCAGCAGGCCGAGAAGATCGGCGCGACCAAGGTCGAGATCCGCGCCAGCCACGTGCCCATGGTCTCGCAGCCCCGCGCCGTCGCCGACGTGATCGACCAGGCGGCCAGAAGCGCTTCGGCTCACTGAAAGAGATCCGCAAAAGGAGAATGGGGGAGACGTCAGGCTCGCCCATTCTCCATGGCCCCCTCACGCCTCGCGTTGGCGATCCGGACCGGCTTCCCGAAACCAGGTCGTCCCGACCGCCGCCCCGGTTCAGCCGCGGTCGCCGCCGTCTTCCACGCCAGAACGCAAAAGGCCGCCGCGCGCCCTTCGGCGTCGCGGCGGCCCTTATGCGCCGTTCGAACGACCGACCGGCTTTAGCCGGCCAGCTTCTCGTCGATGAACTTCACGGCGTCGCCGACCGTCTGGATGTGTTCGGCGGCGTCGTCCGGGATTTCGATGTCGAATTCTTCCTCGAAGGCCATGACCAGTTCGACGTTGTCGAGCGAGTCGGCGCCGAGGTCGTCGATGAAGCTGGCCTTTTCAACGACCTTTTCCGGATCGGCGTCCAGGTGGTCGATGACGATCTTGCGGACGCGTTCCAGGGTGTCGGACATGGGGGTCTCTGCTTTTGGGGCCGCCGGGGCGGCTGTTGTCTCGGTCACTGCCGTATGACGACAGCGGCGGCGGCGCAAGCCTTCAACGAAGACTCAGGCCATCCGGTTGCGAGGGGTTTAGCACGGCGGCGCGGGCGGGAAATAGCCCTGTGGCGCCTCAACGCCCCCGGTTGACCCACCAGACGAGGCCGGCGCCGGCCAGGGCCAGCGGCGCGCCGTAGACGGCCCAGACGATCTGGCCGGTCATGAAGCTGCCGGGCAGGATGTTGAACCCCTGCAGCACCCAGGCGAGGCCGATCAGCAGCATCGGGCCGCCGAGGATGGTGGCGAGGATGCGCAGCGCCTTCATCAGATCATCGCCATGCCGCCGTTGACGTGCAGGGTCTGGCCCGTGACGTAGGCGGCTTCGTCGGAGGACAGGTAGACGGCGGCGGCGGCGATCTCGTCGCCCTCGCCGAGGCGGCCCAGCGGGATGGTCTTGAGGATGGTCTCGCGCTGGGCGTCGTTGAGGACGTCGGTCATCGGCGAGGCGATGAAGCCGGGGGCGATGCAGTTGACCGTGATGCCGCGCGAGCCGACTTCCTGGGCCAGCGACTTCGAGAAGCCGATCATGCCGGCCTTGGAGGCGGCGTAGTTGGTCTGGCCGGGGTTGCCGGTGACGCCGACGATGGAAGTGACGCCGATGATGCGGCCCGAGCGGCGCTTCATCATGCCTTTCATGGCGGCGCGCGAGAGGCGGAAATAGGATTCCAGATTGATCTTGATGACGTCGGTGAAGTCCTCGTCCTTCATCCGCATCAGCAGGCCGTCCTTGGTGATGCCGGCGTTGGCGACGAGGATGTCCAGCGGGGCGCCGGCGGCCTCTTCGGCCCGGGCCACGAGGCCGTCGACGGAGGCGGCATCGGACAGGTTGGCGGCGGCGAAGACGGCGCGCTCTCCGAGCTCGCTGGCCAGGTCCTGCAGCACCGCCTCGCGGGTGCCGGAGAGGACGACGGTCGCGCCTTGGGCGTGCAGGGCGCGGGCGATGGCCCCGCCGATGCCGCCCGTGGCGCCGGTGACGAGGGCGGTCTTGCCGGTGAGGTTGAACATGGGGGGCTCCGGGCGGTGGTCAGTGACGAGTGCTAGTGAGTCGTGAGTGGCGATGTGTGGGTGGGCGGCGAGCAGGGGCGGCGATGAAAACCGGACTTCCACTCACTCCTCACCAGCACTCTTCACCCAAGGCTCCTGGCGAAGGCTTCGAGGTCTTCGGGCGTGTTCAGCGACAGGCTTTCCGCGTCGGGGGCGATGCGTTTGGCCATGCCGGTCAGGACCTTGCCCGAGCCGATTTCGGCGAAGCGGGAGACACCCCCCTCCCCGGCCATCCACTCCATCGACTCGCGCCAGCGGACGCGGCCGGTGACCTGGTCGACCAGAAGGCGGCGGATAACCTCGGGGTCGGTCTCGGGGCGGGCGGTGACATTGGCGACGACGGCGACCGAGGGGGCGACGATCTTCGCGTCGGCGAGGGCGTCGGCCATTTCATCGGCGGCGGGCTGCATCAGCGGGCAGTGGAAGGGGGCCGAGACGTTCAGCGGAATCGCCCGGGCGCCGAGTTCCTTGGCCTTCTCGATGGCGCGGTCGACGGCGGCCTTGTCGCCCGAGATGACGATGTTGCCGGCGTTGTTGTCATTGGCGACGACGCAGACGCCGACCTCGGAGCCGGCGGCGGCGGCGGCCTCGGCGAGGGCGAGATCGGTTTTCGGCCCGATCAGCGAGGCCATGGCGCCGCGACCGACGGGGACGGCGCGCTGCATGGCCTGGCCGCGCAGCTTCAGCAGGCGGGCGGTGTCGGCGAGGCTGATCGAACCGGCGGCGCACAGGGCGGAGTATTCGCCCAGCGAATGGCCGGCGACGAAGGCGGCGCGGCTGACGTCGACGCCGAACTCGACCTTGAGCACCCGGGCGGCGGCCAGGGAGACGGCCATCAGGGCCGGCTGGGCGTTCTCGGTCAGGGTCAGCTGGTCGTCGGGGCCCTCGCGCATCAGGACGGAGAGCTTCTGGCCGAGGGCGTCGTCGATCTCGGCATAGACCTCGCGGGCGGCGGCGAAGGCGTCGGCGAGGGCGGCGCCCATGCCGACCGACTGGCTGCCTTGTCCGGGGAACAGAAGGGCGAGGGTCATGCGGCGGGCTCCGGGGCGTGAATCGAGGGCGGAGGGGTAGGACGGAAGGGCGGAGGGGGCAAGCCGGGCAGCTAGAACAGCACCGCCGGGTTCATGATCCGGTGCGGGTCGAGGGCGGCGCGGACGGCCTGCATGGCGCGGATCTCCAGCGGCGTCTTGTAGCGGCGGGCCTCCTCCGTCTTGAGGCGGCCGAGGCCGTGTTCGGCGGAGATGGAGCCGTCGTAGCGGGCGACGATGTCGTGGACCACTTCCGAGCCCTCGGCCCAGCGGGCGAGGAAGGCGGGAAGGTCGCCCCCGGGCGGGCACAGGACGTCGTAGTGGAGGTTGCCGTCGCCAACGTGGCCGAAGGCGCTGACCCGGGCGCCGGGGTGGAAGCGTTCGACGGCGGCGGTGGCCTCCTCGAGGAAGTCGGCGATGCGCGAGACGGGGACGGAGACGTCGTGCTTCCAGCCGCCGCCCTCGGGCTTCTGGGCGGCGGACTGTTCCTCGCGCACCTTCCAGAAGGCGGCGCGCTGGCTGTCGTTCTGGGCGATGGCGGCGTCGGTGATCTGACCGGTCTCGAAGGCGTGGGTCAGCAGCCGCTCCATGGCGGCGTCGGCGCCGCCGGGCTCGCCCGACACCAGCTCGATCAGGACGTACCAGGGCGGGGTGCTGTCCAGCGGCTCGCGCGCATCGGGGATGTTGGCGAGGACGAAGCTCATGCCGAGCCGCTTCATCAGCTCGAAGGCCTCTACGCCGCCGCCGGTCTCGGCCTTGGCGCGGGCCAGCAGCTCGATGGCGGCGGCGGGGTGGTCGAGGCCGACCATGGCGGTGGCGCGGGAGCGCATGACGGGGAACAGCTTCAGGGTCGCGGCGGTGACCACGCCGAGGGTGCCCTCGGCGCCGATCAGCAGCTGTTTCAGGTCGTAGCCGGTGTTGTCCTTGCGCAGCCGTTTGAGGCCGTGGAAAACCTCGCCGTCGGGCATCACCGCCTCGATGCCGAGCACCAGATCGCGCATGACGCCGTAGCGGATCACGGCGGTGCCGCCGGCGTTGGTCGAGATCACGCCGCCGATGGTGGCGCTGCCCTCGGCGGCCAGGCTGAGCGGGAACATCCGGTCGCCGGCGGCGGCGATTTGCTGGGCCTCCAGCAGGGTGACGCCGGCCTCGACGGTCATGGCGTCGTCGAGCGGGGTGACGTCGCGGACCGCCCTCAGGTTTCGGGTCGAGAGCAGCACCTCGCCATAGGGGATCTGGCCGCCGACGAGGCCGGTGTCGCCGCCTTGCGGCACGATGGCGATGCGGTGTTCGGCGCAGACGCGCACGGCGGCGGCGACCTGGTCGGTCGAGCGCGGCGTCAACATCAGCGGCGTGTGGCCGGTCCAGCGATTGCGCCACTCGGTCAGCCACGGCGCGATCTGCGCCGGATCGTCGGTCCAGCCGCCGTCGCCGAGGGCGGACTTCAGGGCGGCGAGGGCTTCGGCGGAGGGCGCGGTCATGACTGCGGTTGTGTCAAAGTCGTGGGCGGTGGGAAAGGGCATTCCTCCCCCGCCCTTCAGGGGGAGGGGACCATCCGCAGGATGATGGAGGGGCCGCCCACACGCCGGCGGATGGGTCGGGCCCCCTCCACGGTCGTTCCGACGGTCCCCCTCCCCCTTCCGCTGCGCTATGGGGGAGGAATGAACACCCTGCCCGCCCCTGTCCCGTGCGTCGGCGTCGTCTGCCTGCGCGGCGACGAGGTGCTGTTGATCCGGCGCGGGCGCCCGCCGATGCAGGGCCAGTGGAGCCTGCCGGGCGGGCGGATCGAACCGGGCGAGCGGGCCGTGGACGCGGCCCTGCGGGAACTGCGCGAGGAGACCGGGGTGGAGGCGCGGATCACCGGCCTGCTGGACGTGGTCGACGGGATCTTTCCGGAGGCGGGACGGCACTATGTGCTGATCGACTACGTCGCGCGGTGGGTTTCGGGAGAGCCCGTGGCGGGGGACGACGCCGTGGAAGCGCGATTCGCCGGGCCGGACGAGGTCGCGGCGCTGGCTCGCTGGGACGAGACCCGGCGGGTGATCGCTCTGGCGCGGACGGCGCGGGGCGGCGGCAACATTACAGCGAGTTCATGAACCGGCGTCCGGTTTCGCTGGCGGGCGGGTCCCCCGGTGCTAACCTTCAGGGGAAAAGGAGACCCTGATGGACTTTTCCACCCTCTTCGTCGCCGCGCTCGTCGTGCTGGCCTTCATCCTGTTGTTCAGCGTGGTGAAGATCGTGCCGCAGGGGCGCGAGATGACCGTCGAGCGGTTCGGCAAATACACCCGGACCCTGAGCCCGGGCATCAGCCTGCTGACCCCGTTCGTGGAGCGCATCGGCCGACGCATGAACATGATGGAGCAGGTCCTCGACGTGCCCCAGCAGGAGGTCATCACCAAGGACAACGCCATGGTGAAGGTCGACGCCATCGTCTTCATCCAGGTGATGAACGCCGCCGCGGCCGCCTATCGCGTCGAGAACCTGCCCTACGCCATCACCCAGCTGTGCTCGACCAATCTGCGCACCGTGGTCGGCTCGATGGACCTCGACGAGGTGCTGTTCCAGCGCGACAACATCAACTCGCGCCTGCTGACCGTGATCGACGCGGCGACCGAGCCGTGGGGCGTCAAGGTCAACCGCATCGAGATCAAGGACCTGACCCCGCCGGTCGACATCACCAACGCCATGGCGCGCCAGATGAAGGCCGAGCGCGAGCGCCGCGCCGTCATCACCGAGGCCGAGGGCGAGAAGCAGGCCGCCATCGCCCGCGCCGAGGGGGCCAAGCAGTCGGCCATCCTGCAGGCCGAGGGCCGCAAGGAGGCCGCCTTCCGCGACGCCGAGGCGCGCGAGCGCGAAGCCCAGGCCGAGGCCAAGGCCACCGCCATGGTGTCCGAGGCGATCGCCCGCGGCGACGTCAACGCGATCAACTATTTCGTGGCCCAGAAATACGTCGAGGCCTTCGCCGAACTGGCCCGCAACCCGACCGCCAAGACCGTCATCGTCCCGGCCGAAATGTCCGGGCTGGTGGGCACCATCGCCGGCCTGGGCGAGCTGGTCGGGCTGGCGCGGGAACAACAGCAGGGACGCTCCGACGTGCGCGCCGCGAGCCCCGCCCCGCCGCGACCCCCGCGCGGCGGCTCCGTGCCGAGGACCTGAGCCATGGACGCCCTGATCGATCTGCACGCCTCGCAGCCCTACTGGATCTGGCTGGCCATCGGCGTGATCCTGCTGGCCATCGAGGCCGCCTTCTCGACCGAATGGCTGCTGTGGCCGGCGGTGGCGGCGGGGGTGGTGGCGGTGGTCACGGCGCTGGGCCTGCCGCTGGGGCTGCCGGGCGAATTCCTGTTGTTCGCCGTGCTGACCGTGGCCGCCACCCTGTTGTCGCGGCGACTGATCCAGCGGGTCAATCCGGCCGACAGTCCCGACATCAACGCCCGCGACAGCCGTCTGGTCGGTCAGCGGGCGCAGGTGGTGCAGGCCTTCGTCGACGGGCGCGGCCGGGTGTTCGTCTCGGGCGCCGAATGGGTCGCCGAGATCGAGGGCGCCGCGCCCCTGGCGGGCGAGAGCGTGGTCGTCGAGGCCGTCGACGGTTCGAAGCTGAAGGTTCGTCCGGCCTAGGCTCTCATGTCCTCGATGCCGCGGTTGGCGAGGCCGTCGGCCCGTTCGTTGAGTTCGTGGCCGGCGTGGCCCTTGACCCAGTGCCATTTCACCTCGTGCCGGGCGCGGGCGGCGTCGAGCCGCTTCCACAGGTCCTCGTTCTTGACCGGCTTCTTGTCGGCGGTCTTCCAGCCCCGCGCCTTCCAGCCGTGGATCCAGCTGGTGATGCCGTCCATGACGTATTTGCTGTCGGTGTGCAGATCGACGCGGCACGGGCGGGACAGGGCTTCCAGCGCCATGATGGCGGCGGTCAGCTCCATGCGGTTGTTGGTGGTCAGCGGCTCGCCGCCCCACAGTTCCTTCTCATGACCGCCGCCGGTCTGGAGAATGGCGCCCCAGCCGCCGGGGCCGGGATTGCCCTTGCAGGCGCCGTCGGTGTGGATGATCACGTGGGACAAGAGCGAACCTTCAGTCAGCGGCGCCGACCTCCGATTGGTTGGAGGCGAATCCGGTTTGGCGTATGGTCCTAGGCAGGAGAGACGCCATGATCCACCTGAAGATCGCAGAAGTCGCCGGAAAGCCTGTCATCCAGTTGGCCGAGACCGACCTGGCCGCCCTGGGCGTTGCGGTGGGCGACGTGGTGGCGATCGAAGCCCTGCAAGGCGATCCGGTTGAGCGCGGCAAGGCTTTCGTGGAGCGATATATCAAGACGTTCGAAGCCCTGGCGAAATGAGCGACCCGCCGCGTTGGCTCGCCAAGGCGGACGTCATCGCGTTGCACGACTATGTGCTGGGGCGCACCGGCGGACCGGCCGGTCTGCGCGATGAAGGACTTCTGGAATCGGCGCTGGCCCGCCCGATAAATCGCTGGAGCTACGAGGGCGTCGAGGACATCCGCGATCTGGCCGCGACCTACGCGATGGGGCTGGCGGGGAATCACCCTTTCATAGACGGCAACAAGCGCGCGGCCTTCCTCGGCCTGGGCCTGTTCCTCGACCTGAACGGCTGGACGCTGACCGCAACGGACGATGACGCCATCGCCACCATCTACGCCGTCGCGGCGAGTGAGATGGACGAAGGCGCCCTCGCCGCCTGGGTGCGGGCGAACAGCGCGGCGACCTGACGCGGCAATCGCTTGGCGTCGCGCCCCTGAACGGCCTATATGCGGCGGAAGAGATTGAGCGGGTCGAGCGACCCGAATGAGGAGATTGCGCGTGGGCTCTTTTAGCATCTGGCACTGGGCCATCGTCATCATCGTGGTGGTGCTGCTGTTCGGCGGTCGCGGCAAGCTGTCGGGCCTGATGGGCGACGCGGCCAAGGGCGTGCGGGCGTTCCGCGATGGTCTGAAGGACACCGACGGCGACAAGCCGCGGGAGGAGCGCGCCGGCGCCCTGCCCCGCACCGAGGCGGAAAAAGAAGACCTCAAGTCGTAGTCGCCTGGCGTCGGAGAAACTGACGGATGGGTGGTCTTGGCCCCGGAATCGGCGGGCTTGAAATCCTTGTCATCGGCCTTGTGGCCCTGCTTGTGGTGGGGCCCAGGGACCTGCCCTTGCTGATGCGCAAGGTCGGCAAGGCCATGGGCAAGGCGCGCGCCATGGCCAATGAGTTCCGCTCCAGCTTCGACGAAATGGCGCGCCAGTCGGAGCTGGACGAACTGCGCAAGGAAGTAGAGGCCCTGCGGACCGGTCAGCTCGTCCCGCTCGGGGCCGAGGCGGACGCCGCCTTCCGCGACATCCGCAACGACCTCAACCAGCCCCTGTATGCGCCCGCCGATCAGCCCGCCCTGACCGGGCCGGAGGAATGGCCGGACGCGGCGCCGGTCATGGCGCCGCTGGACGCCCCGGCCGAAGCCGGGCCGAAAACGGCGGCCAAGAGGGTGAAACCGCGGACCGCCGCGACCTCCGGCTAGACGACGACCGCGAAG
>JAXHTU010000064.1:0-16852 GCA_034189955.1 Pseudomonadota bacterium
CGATGGTCGCCCGGATCGTGGCCGACGGAATCGAGGGCAGGGCGCCCGGCCTGGACGCCGCCGCTCTCGACCCGCTCCGCTTCAGTCCGCCGGCGGCGTGAAGCGGATGCCGATATTGACCCGCGAGCCGACGGCGGCGCCGTCGACCGTGCGCGGATTGATCTGGAAATGTCGGCTCAGGCTCTGCGCCGCGCTTCCGAATCCATAGCCGCCGGGCGTCTCTCCGGTCAGGTTGCAGTCGGCGACCTGGCCGCTCGACTGAACCAGGCAGTTCAGTGTCGCGCGGCCGCCGATTTCGGCGCGCAGGGCGCGATCAGGGTAGGCTCGCATCAGCTGCGCGCCCGACGGCTGGCGCAGCCAGGTCGGATTGGTGATGACGGCTGGCGGCGAGGGCGGGATCGAGGCCGGCGCGGCGTCCACGACCGGGGTCGGCGTTTCTTTCGAAACGGTGATGGTCGTGCCGGTCGCGACCGTCTCGCCGGGGACCACGGCCACGACGTCCGGGGTGGCTGGCGCCGCGGGGAGTTCGTTGACCTTGGTGTTCGGCGGTTGCGGCCGCTCCGGCGTCGGCAGCGGCTCCGGCGGCCTGGGTCGCCTCACCAGCTCGATGATGGTCGGCGGCGGCGTCTCGGTCTCGACCACCGGCGCCAGCTCGAACCGTTGATAATAGAGCGCCGCCCCGAGGCCGACGTGGCCGGCCGTGACGATCGCCACCGCGATCCAGGTGGTGCGGGAAAAGCGGGGCGTCCTGCGCTCGTTGTAGTCGAAGGGGCTTCCCAGTCCGGGGCCGCCCGCGGTCGTGATCATCATGGCCATCATCCCTGTCGTTCACCGCCCCCGCAGCGTCCCACGCTGAAGTTGAGCGCTTCCCTTGGGGCAAGTTTGCGACCAGCTTCGCCATGAAACCGACACCGCAACAGGCATGCGGCAAAGGTTAAGCCTCTGTGGACGGTCTTTCGGAGATTAGGGTTTGGTTAACCACGAGGCCGCAGCGTCGGGGGTATGAACATCGGAGCGATTCCTTCGGTTGGCGGAGTTGAGGCGGCCATTCGGCGCGCCTCAAGCGCCACCGGCGTGGATGCCGAATTTCTGATCAAGACGGCCCGGCGCGAGAGCGCCATGGACCCGTCGGCGCGGGCCCGAACCTCGTCCGCCGCCGGCCTGTTCCAGTTCATCGAACAGACGTGGCTGGGCACGGTGAAGACCCATGGCGCCAAACATGGCTATGGGCAGTATGCCGATCTGATTCACCGTGGCTCGGACGGGCGCTGGCGTGTCGACGGCTCGGCGCGCAACGTCGTGCTGGACCTGCGGTTCGACGCCCAGGCGGCCTCGACCATGGCGGCCGAACTGACCGCTTCCAACGCCGCCTATCTGAGAGGCCGCACCGGGCGCGAGCCGGGGGCCGGCGATCTGTACGCCGCCCATTTCCTCGGTCCGGCCGGCGCCGCCAAGCTGATGGAGGCGATGGAGCGCCGCCCAGGCTCCAGCGCGGCCGCGATCTTTCCGGAAGCGGCCTCGGCCAACCGCTCGATCTTCTTCCGCGGCGGCCGCCCGGCGACGGTCGCGGAGGTGCACGCCAATCTGCAGCGGTCCGCGGGCGAGGGGGCCCCGGCCGCCTCGGCGGGGTCGGTTCCGGCGCCGCCGACGCTGTCCGAGCGCGACCAGATGCTGGCCGCCCGGCTGGATCGGCTCAAGCAGGACCAGAGTCTGCTGGCGCTGTTGCTTGGCCAGGACGGCGAGGGCAAGGGCGGCGGCTTCGGCGGCGCCTTCGCGCCCGAAGGCTCTTCGCGCACCTGACCGCGAATCCGGTGATGGTAAACGACCCGTTAGGGATGACCGTTCAATGCTGTGCGGTGAAGCCTGACCAGAGCGCCCGACCATGACCGCCTACCGCGCCCGATTGACCGAAACCGATATCCAGCGGCTGGTGAAGGCCACGGACGACGACGAACGCGCCGCCGCCGCCCATAAACTGTGCCGCAACATGGAGAAGGCCGAGCTGTCGGGCGAGGATCGTGAGGCGGCGCAGAAGATTCTCCGGCTGCTGGCCAACGACGCGGCCGAACTGGTCCGCCGCGCCATGGCCGTGACGCTGAAGTCCTCGGATCTGATCCCCCGCGACGTGGCCCGCCGCCTCGCGGCCGACGTGGACAGCGTCGCCCTGCCGCTCATCAACTTCTCTCCGGCCTTCTCTGACGAGGACCTGATCGAGATCGTTCAGGCCGGATCGGCGCTGCGTCAGGTCGCCGTCGCCGGACGGCCGGTGGTCGGCCGCGACGTCGCCGCGGCCCTCGCCGAAACAGGCTGCGAACTGGCGGTCCGTACGATGGCGGCGAACGACAACGCCGACATCGCCGAGGCCGCCCTGGGCCGCTGCGTCGATCGCTTTGGCGGATCCCCCGAGATCGTCGCCGCCATCGCCTACCGGCAGGTGTTGCCGATGTCGGTGACCGAGCGCCTCGTCGAACTGGCGTCGGACGCTGTGCGCGAACATCTCGTTGCGCGCCACGCCGTGGCCCCGGAAACCGCCATTCGGCTGTCTGCCTTCGCGCGCGAGCGGGCCACGGTCGATCTGGTCGATCAGGCTTCGAACCATGCCGATCTGGCCACCTTCGTGGCAGGTCTGAACGCCCGACGCTCGCTCAACGGATCGCTGTTGCTGCGGGCCCTTGCCCGGGGGCAGATGGCGCTGTTCGAATACGGGCTGGCCGAGCTGGCGGGCACGCCCCATGCGCGCGCCTGGCTGATGATCCACGACGCCGGTCCACTGGGGCTGAAGGCCATCTATGACCGCGCGGGCCTGCCGCCGCGCCTGTTTCTGGCGTTCCGGGCCGGGGTCGACACTTGGCGTTCACTGCAAGCCGAGGGGGCGGATACATCGGGCGATGACTTCCGCCACCAGATGCTGCAGCGGTTTCTCACTCACCGGCCGAACGCACCGCGAGAGGACCTGGCCTATCTGATGGAGCGACTTGACCAGGAGCCCGCGCCTGCACGATCGTCGGTGGTTGCGGCGGCCTGACCCCGAATTGCGAACCCCGCCGGCGGCGGCGGGGGTCAGCTGAGGTTGGGCGGTCGGGTCACTTCAGGTGGTCGGCGACGCCCGCTTCAAGGCTTTCAGCGAGGGCTCGCCCGACCGGGTGTTCGTCGGTCTGGATCTGGTCGCGGACCACCGCCTTGATGGCGTCGACATGGGCGTCGATCAGGGCCACCGGCGCTGCCATGCGTTTCACCGGATCGTCCATCATCCGGCAGAGGGATCCGGCCAGCCGGGTCACCAGCGGATACTGGTAGGTGGCTCCCAGCCCCTTCAGGTCATGGGCGCGGAAATAGAGCGCCTCGGCCGTCCCGGCATTGTAGCCTTGGGCGCGGATGTCGCTCTGGGCCTTGTCCAGCTTGACGATTTCATCCTGCAGCCATTGCCCGAACTGTGACGACATCGCCTTGAGGGCTTCTTCAGCCTTGGCGATGGCTCCGGCGTCGATACCGCCGAAGGCGCCGCCGACCTTGAGACGCAGCGTATTGGGCGGGCGGATGACCTGGGCGGAATTGCTCACGGCAAGCTCCTGAAGACGAACGGCGGCATCATGGGCCACATGGCTTAAGAACCGGTGCACACCTCAGGAGGTGAACTGTTCCGCCAGCACCCGCTCCTCGAACGAGCGCCCGGCGTCGAACAGCATGGTCAGGGCGACATCGCGGCGTTCGCGGACCTCGACACGGGTGACCTCGCGCACCTCGAAACTGTCGGCCGTGGCGCTGACTGGCCGCTTGTCAGGCTCCAGCACCTCGAAACAGACCTTGGCGGTGTGCGGCAGCAGGGCGCCGCGCCACCGCCGCGGACGAAAGGCGCTGATGGGCGTAAGCGCCAGGACTCTGGCGTCCAGCGGAATGATTGGTCCGTGCGCCGACAGGTTGTAGGCGGTCGACCCCGCCGCCGTCGCCACCATGCAGCCGTCGCAAGCCAACTCCTCCAGCCGGACCCGGTCATCGACGGTGATGCGCAGCTTGGCGCTCTGGCGGGTTTGTCGCAGCAGCGACACCTCATTGATGGCCAGCCCGGTTCGCGCCTCCCCATCCGCGGTGGTGGCGTCCATCTGGAGCGGATGGATGACGGTCCGGCCCGCCGTGACGAGGCGCTCGTGCAGGCCCTCCTCGCTGTAGTCGTTCATCAGAAAGCCGACGGAGCCGCGGTTCATGCCGAATACGGGCGTTCGGCGTTGCAGGTTGGCGTGCAGGGTCTCGAGCATGAAGCCGTCGCCGCCCAAGGCTACGATAACGTCGGCTGTCGCCGGGTCCGCCGATCCGTACAGCTCAATCAGGCGATCGCGCGCCGCCAGGGTCTCGGGACGATCTGTGGCGGCGAATGCGATGCGAAGGTCTGGCTGTGTCACGCGTCTACGCAAAGCCGACCGGGCGGTCGAAGTCAAACAACCCGGCGTTCAGCCCTTGGTCAACACCCTGAACGAGCGGGCGGCGGAGGCGGCGGAGATCGTGCCTCTCAGCCAGACCCGCTCCCCCGCGTCGCCGGGGGAACCGTCGTTCAGCAGGCGTATCTCGACGAGAAGAGCGGGATAGACCGCCCGGTCAACGCCAACCGAAGCACAGGCGTAATACAGGGCTTCGGGGCTCGCGGCCGCCATGGCGTCGCGAACCTCCCCGACGCTGAACCCGCCCAGTGTCGCCAGGGCATGGACGAACAGCCCCAGCCGGCGCTCCCGCACCGCCCGGATCAAATAGCCCGCGCGCAGCTGGCCGGCCGCCTGCAGTTTGGCGACAAGTCGCCGCTCCATCTCGTCGCGGTCCTGATCGTCGGCTGGCGGCGGCGGGGCATCCAGACGCGCGTCACAGACCGCCCGGTCGACCATCGCCGCAAGTTTGCTCTCATCAAGCTGGAAGCGGGCGCAGATGGACTGGCGCAAGGCTTCGCCGACCCATTCGTACATTTGTTCCGCCAATTGCTCGGTCAGCCGGGGATGGCGGATCAGGGGTCCGCGCAGCGCCGCGACCCGGCGCGACTGTTCGACCAGCCTGCGGACGCCGTCGAGGCTGATCTCGGCCGTGCGATTGAACGCCAGAGCCGTCAGGGTCGCAGGTTCGCCGCGCTCGATGATGGCGTCGGCGACGCGGCCGCCGAGGTGAGGGCGTCGGGCGACTTCGATCTGGTGCTCAAGCGTCGCCTCGACGAGGACGCGCAGCAGATCGTCGTCCTGGAGGATCGGACTGGCCGCCAGGACGGGCCGGGCGATCTCGATCTCGTCAAGAGCGAGGACGTTGATGAGGGCCGCCGGGGCCCAGTCGGCCCCGGCGAGGCGTTCCGACAGGATCTTGCGAACGTCGCGCTCTGCCTGGCGCGCGAGGGTCAGGAAAATCTCACCCAGCACGGGCGACAACTCGCCGGTCGGGGGGCGGGCGTCACACAGAGCCACGACGCCCAGCAGCAGGCGCTCGCGCGCGTCCGGACTGGGGTTGTGGGCCAGCGCCAGAAGGTCCGGGTAGGCCGGAGGCGCTGCCATGGCGGGATGGCGAAACTGAGCGACGGTCAAGGGCGTCTCCGGCGCGCCGGCGATTCGGCTCCCTCAAGCTTAACGGCGGGCCGCTAAAGCAGAGTTAATGGAAGCTGAATCTTGACGTCGCCCGCGAGCGGCGCGAGCGTGCGCCGCCGCACGCAACCTTGAGGAGCCGGACCATGGCCGATGGAACAGTCGTCTCGCTGAAATCCCGGGTGTCCGAGGCGGAGTGGAACGCCCGCGTCGATCTGGCCGCGCTCTACCGTCTGGTGGCGCTGCATGGCTGGGACGACATGATCTTCACTCATATCTCGGCCCGCGTCCCGGGACCGGAACACCATTTTCTGATCAATCCGTACGGCTGGTATTTCGAGGAGATGACCGCCTCCTGCCTCGTCAAGGTCGATCTGGACGGAAACATCGTCCAGGAAACCACCAACTTCATCAATCCGGCCGGCTTCACCATCCATTCCGCAATCCACGCGGCGCGGGAAGACGCGCATTTCGTCATTCATCTGCATACCGTGGCCGGCGTGGGCGTGGCGGCGCAGCAGGAGGGCCTGCTGCCGATCGGTCAGAACGCCTGCCTGCTGCAGCATCAGGTCGCCTATCACGGCTATGAAGGACTGGCCCTGAACCACGATGAGCGCGAACGGCTGGTGGCGGATCTCGGAGACAAGCCGCTGATGCTGCTGCGCAACCACGGCACCCTGGCGGTGGGACAGACGGCGGCCCAGGCGTGGATCGGCATGTTCTTCCTGGAACGGGCCTGCGCCCAGCAGGTCGCGGCCCTCTCTGGCGGTCGGGATCATGTGCTGATGGCGCCCGACGCGGCCCAAGCCGAGACACGTGAACAGGGCAAGGGCATCGGCTTCGTCTCCGCCCTGGCCTGGCCGGGCGCGCTGCGAATGCTGGACCGAAAGTCTCCGGGCTACGACGTGTGACACGGGCCGGCGGGCCGGTGATCGCGCTGGTGGTCGTGGCGCTTGCCGCGCCCGCCCATGCGGGCGCCTGGACCCGCGCCAAGGGCAAGACCCAGATCATCGTCAAATACGAGGCCATGCGGGCCGGGCGAGGGTTCGATCCGGAGGGCCAACTCATCGACCTCGCCGTCGACCGCCGCGACACCTTGATCGGCGCGGTGGCGGAGCACGGCGTGACGGATCGGTTGACGCTGCAGTTGAAGGGTGACTGGCAATCCGGGGAGGACGCCTTCGTCGATTTCGAGGGGCGCGGGCCGCTCGAAATCGGCGTCACATGGCAGGCGTGGCGGGACGACGAGACGGCGGTCAGCCTTTACGCCGGATACGCCCATGGGGGCGAAGGCCGCAACGCCGGCTATGCATCGCCCGGGAAGGGCGAACAGGACTGGGAACTGCGGGCTTCGGTCGGCCGGTCGTTCGAAGCCGGCTGGGGGCCGATCCCGGACCACGCGTTTTTCGAGATCCAGGCGGCCCGCCGCATGCGCCAGGGCCTGCCCGATGAGGTGCGGGTCGACCTGACCGCCGGCGTTCGCCCGGCACGGGACTGGATGTTTCTCGCCCAGGCCTTTGGCGGCCAGGCCGACGACGGCGGCCCGCGGTGGCTGTCCGTCGAAACGACGGTCGTGCGTGACCTCGGCGACTGGAGCCTGCAGGCGGGGTGGCGGCAGACCGTGGCCGGGCGGGAGACGCCTCAGGCCAGCGGACCGGTGATAGCATCTGGCGCCGCTTCTGAAGCGTAGAAGATCCGGTTTCTCGGCGACGGATTCTGAAACACCGTGCGTTGCAGAGACTCTAGTTGCGTCGACGGCGGGAGCCGCTAAGTCGGCTCGTCCCGTTCCGGAGCCAGTCCCGCGTGATCAAGCGCCACTTCTTTCTCGCCGCCGCCGCCGTCCTGCTCGCCTTGATGGTCGTGGCCGTGATCCTCCGCATCGCCTTCGCTGGCGAGGAGGGGGGCGGCGGACCGGGCGGAGGGGGCGGACCGGGAGCCGGCCGTGGCCAGGCCGTGTCCCAGGCCGTTGTCGCGCCGCGCGAGTTCTCCGACGAGATCCGGGTTCTGGGCGTCGCGCGCGGTCGCCGCTCCGTCAACATCACCTCATCCACCAGCGAACTGATTACCCGTGTGCTGTTCACGGACGGCCAGCGAGTGGCCGCGGGCACGCCGCTGGTCGAGCTGCAGGCGCGCGAAGAGGACGCCGACATTATCGAGGCGCGTTCACGCGTCGGCCAGGCCCAGCGCGAATATGACCGCTACCGCGAACTGGCCGAGCGCGGCGTGGCCCCGAGGGTCACTGCCGAGAATGCAGAATCGGCTCTCGAGGCGGCACAGGCGGGACTGGCCGCGGCTCAGGCCCGACGCGGCGATCGCCTGATCCGGGCGCCGTTCGCCGGGGTTCTGGGCCTGAGCACCGTCACCGCCGGCACGCTGATCAGCCCGGGAGCCGTGATCACGACCCTCGACGACATCAGCGTGGTGCGCGTCGATTTCCCGCTGCCCGAGCGATACCTGTCGGTGCTGCGGTCGGGCGTGCCGATCGTCGCCACGGCCGACGCCCTGAGCGGGGAAACGTTTAACGGCCGCATCGCCCTGATCGACACCCGGATCAATGAACAGACGCGGTCCGCCACCGCCCGGGCCGAGATCGCCAATCCCGGCGGCCGTATTCGCCCCGGCATGTCCATGCGCGTCGCGGTCAGGCAAGGGGTCCGGCAGGGTCTCGCCGTCCCCGAGGCCGCCGTCCAGTATGAGGGCGACAGCGCCTTCGTCTTCCGCATCGCGCCCGGCGAGCGGGGCTTGACGGCCCAGCGCATCACCGTCGAAGCCGGTTCGGTCGAGGGCGGCTTCGTGGAGATTCTGTCCGGTCTGAACGCCGGCGACCGGGTGGTCGCCACCGGCCTTAACCGCATCCAGCCGGGCTCGCCGGTGACCGTTGCCGGCGCGCCGGCGCGCACGACGGGCGCCGCCAAATGATGCTGTCCGATCTCGCCGTCCGCCGCCCGGTTTTCGCCGCGGTGGCGGCGATCGTGCTGTGCGTGATCGGGGCCGCGGCCTTCTTCTTCCTGCCGGTGCGGGAACTGCCGGACGTCGATCCGCCGATCGTCTCGATCAACACCACCTACGCCGGCGCCTCGGCCGAGGTGATCGAGAGCCGGATCACCGAGCCCATCGAACAGGGCATCGCCGGCATCCAGGGCGTGGAGCGTATCAACTCGACCAGTCGGGACGGCCGTTCCAGCGTCCGCATCGAGTTCTCTCTGGACCGCGACATCGACAGTGCGGCGAACGATGTGCGGGACCGCATCTCCCGCGTGCTCGGCAATCTTCCCGACCAGGCCGATCCGCCCGAGGTGGCCAAGGCCGACACCGACAGCCAGCCGATCATGATCCTGTTCCTGCGCTCGACGCAGATGGATCGACTGGCCCTGACCGACTACGCGGACCGCTATCTGATCGACCAGCTGGCCACAGTGCCGGGCGTGGCCCAGGTCCAGATCTATGGCGAGCAGCGCTATTCGATGCGGATCTGGCTGGAGCCCGCCGCTCTCGCGGCGCGCGGCCTGACGGTGACCGACGTCGAATCCGCCCTGACCAGCCAGAACGTCGAGCTGCCGGCCGGCGCACTCGATTCCGGCGAGAAGAATTACACGGTGCGGGTGGCGCGCAACTACGCCCTGCCCGAGGACTTCCGGCAGCTGCCGATCAGCACCGGCGGCGCCGGAGCGGCCGGCCCCAGCGGCGCGACGAGCACCGCGCTGCAAAGGCAGACCGCCTATGTCACCCGGCTGGGCGACATCGCGCGGATCGAGGAGGCTCCCGAGGAGGAGCGCCGTCTGTTCCGCGGCAACGGTCTGGACCAGATCGGCCTCGCCATCACGCGGCAGGCGCAATCCAACGACCTCGCCATCTCCGAAGGCGTGCAGGAGATGCTGGAGCGGGTCCAAAGCAGCCTGCCGGAAGGCACCGAACTGGTCGTCGGGTCCGACAATTCGGTCTTCACCGCCCACGCCATCGATGAGGTGTGGATCACCATCGGCATCGCCCTGGTGCTGGTGGCGCTGGTCAATTTTGTCTTCCTCGGCACCCTGCGGGCCGCCTTCATTCCGTCGATCGTGGCGCCGATATGCCTGCTATCGACCTTCATCATCCTCGCCCCGCTGGGCTTTTCACTGAACCTGCTGACCTTGCTGGCCCTGGTGCTGGCCATCGGCCTGGTGGTCGACGACGCCATCGTGGTGACCGAGAACATCCAGCGCCGCATCGATCACGGCGAACCGCCGCTGGTGGCGGCCGAGCGCGGGGCCCGTCAGGTCTTCTTCGCCGTCGTGGCGACGACCATCGTGCTGTTGTCGGTGTTCGCGCCGTTGCTGTTCCTGCCGGGCTACGTCGGAAAGCTGTTCGTCGAATTGGCAGCCACCATCGCCGCGGCGGTGGCCTTCTCGGCCTTCCTCGCCCTGACCCTGTCGCCGATGCTGGCGTCCAAGATCCTGCGTCCGGCCTCGGGCTCGGGCTGGGTGGCGCAACGCGTCGACCGGGGCATGGACGGGCTCAAGAACTCGTACCGCAACTCGCTGGCGATGCTGCTGGGCCGAAAGGGGGCCGTCGCGGGCGTGGCGGGCCTCGTCGTGCTGATAGCCGCCGGAGCCGGGCTGATGTTCCTCTCCCTCCCCAGCGAACTGGTTCCGCCCGAGGACCGGGGTCGTATCGTCGGCCGGGTCCAGGGCCCCGAGGGCGCGGGCTATGACTACACCCGACGCATCATGCTGGGCCTCGAGCCCATCCTCGCGGAGTACCGCGAAACCGGCGAGGTCGAGAGCTATCTGATTTCGGCCCCGGGCTTTGGCGGCGGGAGCTTCAACTCGGGCAATGCGGTGCTGACCCTGACCGACTGGTCGGAGCGCAGCCGCTCCGCCGACGAGATCGCCCAGGAGCTGAACCAGAAGCTGCGCGGCCAGACCGACGCCCAGGTCAATGTCAGCGTCCCCGGCGCCTTCCAGCGCGGCGGCGGCAACTCCAACTCGATCGAGATGGTCCTGACCGGGGCCGAGTACGAAGACATGTTCGAGTGGGTCCAGCCGATCCTCGCCGCCGCCCAGGCCAATCCCGGTTTTTCGCGCCCCCGCCTCGACTATGAGCCTAACGCGCCCCGGCTGCTGGTCGACGTCGATCCCCAGCGCGCGGCCGCCCTCGGCGTCTCCTCGCAGGAGATCGGCCGCACGCTGCAGACCATGTTCGGCTCCCGGCGGGCCACGACCTATATCCGCGGCGGTCAGGAGTATGACGTCATCCTGCAGACCGAGATCGACAACCGCCGCTCGGTGGGCGACCTCGAGGCCCTGTACGTCTCGACCGGCGACGGTCAGCTGGTGCCCCTGGCCTCCGTAGTCACGACCCAGACTTCGGGCGACACCCCGGATCGGCGCCGGCTGGACCGCCAGCGCAGCATCTCGCTGAGCGCCGACCTGAATCCCGGCACCACCCTCGCCGACGCCATGGCCTTCCTCGGCGAGGAGGCCGCCGGCCAACCCTCGGGCGTGGCCACGGTCCAGTGGGGCGGGGCGGCGCGCGACCAGCAGGAGGCGGGCAGCGCCGTCGGCTGGGCGTTCGGCCTTGCGCTGCTGCTGGTCTTCCTGGCGCTGGCGGCCCAGTTCGAAAGCTGGATCACCCCGGCAGTAATCATGCTGACGGTGCCGCTCGCCGCGGCGGGCGGGCTGTTCGGTCTGGTGATGGCCGGTTCCAGTCTGAACATCTACAGCCAGATCGGGCTGATCATCCTGATCGGCGTGGCGGCCAAGAACGGCATTCTGATCGTCGAGTTCGCCAATCAGTTGCGCGATCAGGGGCGGTCGATCCAGGAGGCCATCATAGAGGCCTCGACCCTGCGTCTGCGCCCGATCATCATGACCTCGATCGCCACCGCCTTCGGGGCGTTGCCGCTGGCCCTGTGGCAGGGGGCGGGCGCCGGCAGCCGCCAGACCATCGGGGTGGTCATCTTCTCTGGAGCGATGTTCGCCACCATCCTGACCCTGTTCGTGGTGCCGGTGATCTATGCGGTTCTGGCGCGCTTCACGAAGTCGCCCGAGTACACCGCCCGCAAGATCGAAGAGTGGGAGGCGAAAGAGGCCGCCGCCAACGATCCCGTGCCGGCGGCGGCCGAATAGTTTACGGCGCCGCAGGCGGCTGATAGCCGGTCTCGACCTTGAGGAAAGCGATGACGTCGCGACGGTCGGTCGCGTCGGGAATGCCGGCGAAGCTCATCTTCGTGCCCTTGAGGAAGGTGCGCGGGTTCTCCAGCCAGTGGTCGAGGCGTTCACCGTCCCAGAGGAAGTCCGCCTGCCGCAAGGCGCTGGAATAGTTGTAGCCGGCGAGGCCGCCAGCCTGACGGCCAAAGACGCCGTGCAGGTTTGGGCCGGTCATGTTGGACCCGCCCTCGTTGATCGTGTGGCAGGCGCGGCAGCGGGCGAAGACGCGCCGGCCATTGTCCAGATCCGCTTCGCTATAGGGCGCGGGGAGGGCGGCGAGCAGGGCGCTTTTCTCCGCGGCGGTCGGCGCGGGACGGGCCGGAGCGGAGGGCGCGTCGTCACCCTTCGGGCTGCAGGATGCGAGGCCTAGGGCGAGGACGGCTGCGAGGACGAGGCGGGTCATGCGAGGCTCCAGAGGATTCCCCAGTGATAGCCTAACCGGCGACTGGAACAACGGACTGTGACGCTTCGCCGGGGTGGACGCGGCGCTGTCGCACCTGATAATCACTGTCAGATAGGCGCGACGGTCGCGCCACTGTGTGAGCGTCATGTCCGAGACCATCCGACTTAGCCAGGCCCGTCGCGGAGCGCGGGGCGTCATCGTCCAGGTCGGCGGCCACGGACAGAACCAGGAGCATGCGTTTGAGCTCGAGCGTCGTCTGCTGGAACTCGGTTTCGTCGAGGGCGCGCAGATCGAGTTGCTGCATGAAGGGCTGCTGGGCGGGGACCCGATCGCCATGAAGGTCGACGACATGCGCGTGGCCCTGCGGCGGCATGAGGCGGCCAGTCTGACCATCCGCATGGAACCGGCCGGCGCGCCGGGCCCGGCCGCGCTCGACGGAAGGGTTCCCGCCTGATGGATATGGCGGTTCGGAGCGCGCGGGTCGCGCTCGTCGGCAATCCCAACAGCGGCAAGACGGCGCTGTTCAACGCCCTGACCGGCGCGCACCAGAAGGTGGCGAACTACGCCGGGGTCACGGTCGAGCGCAAGGAAGGCTTCATCCGGACCGTCGACGGACGGACGTTGTCGGTGCTGGACCTGCCGGGCACCTATTCGCTGCGGGCCCGCAGCCCCGACGAGGAAGTCACCCGCGACGCGGTGCTGGGACAACTGGCCGGGGAGACGCCGCCGGACGTGATCGTCTGTGTCGCCGACGCGACCAATCTGCGGCTGGTGCTGCGGCTGGCGCTGGAGCTCAAGGCGGTCGGGCGGCCGATGGTGCTGGCGCTCAACATGTACGACATCGCCCAGCGGCAGGGTCTGCGGATCGACCTGCAGCGGCTGGAGGCGGAACTGGGCGTGCCGCTGGTCACCACCACCGCCACCCGTCGGCGCGGTATCGAGGCGCTGGTCGCGGTGATCGACGCTGCGGCGGGGGCTCTGTCTCCGACCGCGGAAATGACCTGGACCGCGCCCGATGCGACGGCCCTGCGCGGCGCGGCGCGCGAGGCCGAGCGGATCATGAAGGCGTGCGTACAGCCGCCGGAACGGCCGGACACCCTGACCGGCCGGATCGACTCGATCCTGCTGCATCCGGTCGGCGGCCTGGTGATCCTGCTGGCCCTGCTGTTCGTCATGTTCCAGGCGGTGTTCAGCTGGGCCACGCCGCTGATGGACGGCATCGAGGCCGGTCTGGGCGTGGTGGGCGGCTGGGTGGCGGCGTTCGTGCCGGACGGCATCTGGCAGAGCCTGATCGTCGACGGTCTGATCTCCGGCGTCGGCAGCGTGCTGGTGTTCCTGCCGCAGATCCTGATCCTGTTCCTGTTCATCATCCTGCTGGAGGACTTCGGCTACATGGCCCGGGCCGCCTTCCTGATGGACCGGATCATGGGCGGGGCCGGGTTGCACGGGCGCGCCTTCATTCCCCTGCTTTCCAGCTTCGCCTGCGCCATTCCCGGCGTCATGGCCGCGCGGGTGATCGATTCCAAGCGCGACCGACTGACGACCATCATGGTCGCGCCGCTGATGACCTGCTCGGCGCGGATCCCGGTCTATACGCTGATCATCGCCGCCTTCATCCCGAACGAGACGGTCTGGGGCTTCGCCAATCTGCAGGGGCTGGTGATGTTCGGCCTCTACGGCGCCGGCATCGTCAGCGCGCTGGCGGTGTCGTTCGTGATCCGGCGCATCTTCTGGCGCGGGGCGGTCGAGCCCTTCATGATGGAGCTGCCGGCCTACAAGACGCCCGACCTGCGCAGCGTGCTGTACAATCTGTGGCTCCGGGCACGGATCTTCCTCACCCGGGCGGGGCGGATCATCCTGCCGCTGATGGTGTTGATCTGGGCGCTGTCGACCTTTCCCTATCCGCCCGAGGGCGCGACCCTGCCGGCCATCGACTATTCGTTCGCCGGGATGATGGGCAAGGCGCTGGCGCCGATCTTCGCGCCGATCGGCTTCAACTGGCAGATGGTCATCGCCCTGATCCCCGGCATGGCGGCGCGGGAGGTGGCGGTGGCCGCGCTCGGCACCGTCTACGCCGTGGCCGATCCCGAGACCGCCACGGCCGTGCTGGCCACGACCCTGGCGGGGCAGTGGTCGCTGGCCACCGGCCTGGCCTTCCTCGCCTGGTACGTGTTCGCGCCGCAGTGCCTGCCGACGCTCGGGGTGGTCAAGCGTGAGACCAATTCGTGGAAGTGGATGTGGATCATGATCGTCTACATGTTCAGCCTGGCCTATCTGGCGGCCTTCATCACCTACCGCGTCGCGGTCGCGCTGGGCGGCGGCTGACCCTGTTTCGCCGAGGCTTCGCAGGGCGAGCCGCTGCATGCAGGCCCCGCAGGACGCGTCCTGCGAAGCGTATCGCGCGAAGCAGGATGGTGCCGGCTGCAGGAATCGAACCCGCGACATCCAGTTTACAAAACTGGCGCTCTACCAACTGAGCTAAGCCGGCCTCCGTCGACGGCGGTCCTTATGCTGGCGGGCGGCGCCCGGGTCAATCGAGGGCGGCGGCGATCCGGTCGGCGAGGCCCCGCAGGGTCTCCGTATCGGCCATGGGCGCCTGGCTGTGGCCTTTCAGGTCGCGGTCGGCCCAGCGCGGGATGATGTGGAAATGCAGGTGGAAGACGGTCTGGCCGCCGGCCTCGCCGTTGAACTGCATGATCTGGAAGCCCTCGGGTTCGAGGGCCCTGACCACGGCGCGGGCGGTGCGCTGTGTCGCGCCGATCAGCCGGCCCAGGGCCTTGGGCTCCATCTCCAGCAGGGTGCGGGCGGTCGAGGTCTTCGAGATGACCAGCACATGGCCCTCGGACTGGGGGTAGACGTCCATGAAGGCGAGGACGTTGTCGTCCTCCCACACCTTCACGGCCGGGATTTCGCCGCGCAGGATCCTGGCGAAGATGTTGTCGGGGTCGTAGGGGGCGTGAAGGGTCATGCGGCGCTCCTGAAGAAGGTTGCAAGGTCGGGCACGGCGGGGGAGCCGCGGCGGCCTTGCGGTGTTATGGTCAAGGTCAAAAGGGAGTCGGCCATGTTGCGCTTCATAATCCAGTTTCTCGTCACCTGCCTGGCCCTGTGGCTGGCGGCGCAGGTCGTGCCCGGGGTCGGGTTCAACGATACAACGACCCTGCTGCTGGCGGCGATCCTGCTGGGGATCGCCAACGCCATCGTCAGGCCCATTCTGACCATCCTGACCTTCCCGCTGACGCTGATCACCTTCGGCCTGTTCCTGCTGGTGGTGAACGCCGCGGTGATCGGCCTTGTGGCCGTGCTGCTGGACGGCTTCGTCGTCGACGGCCTGTGGGCCGGGATCGGCGCGGCGATCGTCACCGGTGTGGTCAGCTGGATCGCCGGCTGGTTCATCGGCGACAAGCGGGCCTGAGTCACCGGACGTCGTCCTTGCGGAAGGGCGACAGCTCCCCGGTCATGACCGCGATCTCGGCGTCGACGGCCGGGCGTTCGCGCGCGAGATAGTCGGCCACCGGCATGCGCAGGGCGGGGTCGGCGATGAAGTGGGCCGAGTAGACGGGGGAGGGCAGGTAGCCGCGGGCGATCTTGTGCTCGCCCTGGGCCCCGGCCTCGACGCGGGCGAGGCCGCGTTCGATGGCGAACTCGATGGCCCGGTAGTAGCAGAGCTCGAAATGGAGGAAGGGGATCTCCTCCAGCGCGCCCCACTGGCGACCGTAGAGGGCGTCGCGGCCGATCAGGTTCAGGGCGCCGGCGATGGGAATCCCGTCGCGGAAGGCCATGACCAGGGCGATGCGGTCGGCCATGGTCGCGCCGATGCGGCTGAAGAAGTCGCGGGTCAGATAGGGCCGGCCCCATTTGCGCTCGCCGGTGTCCATGTAGAAGGCGAAGAAGGCGTCCCAGTGGCCTTCCGTGATCTCGGCGCCAGTCAGCACGCGGATGTCGAGGCCGGCCTGGGCCTCGCGGCGTTCGCGGCGGATGGTCTTGCGGCGGTTCGACGACAGGGCGGCGAGGAAGTCGTCGAAGGTGTCATAGCCGGCGTTGCGCCAGACGTACTGCATGTCCTGCCGCTGCAGCAGGCCGGCCTCGCCCATGGCGGCCCAGTCTTCGCGGGTCGGGAAGTTGACGTGCAGGGAGGAGACGCCGAGCCGTTCGGTCAGGGCGACGGCGCCCTGCAGCAAGGCCTGGCGGACGACAGCGGCGTCGGCGTCGGGGTGGGCGAGGAAACGCGGGCCGGTGACGGGGGTGAAGGGCACGGCGGCCAGCAGCTTGGGATAGTAGCGCCCGCCGGCGCGCTCATAGGCCTCGGCCCAGCTGTGGTCGAAGACGTATTCGCCCTGGCTGTGGCCCTTGAGCCAGAGGGGCATGACGCCGAGGACGCCGCCGGCGTCGTCGCGCAGGGACAGGTGGCGGCCGGCCCAGCCCTGGGACGGGACGGCGCTGCCGGAGGCCTCGCAGGCGTCGAGGAAGTCGAAGCTGAGGAAGGGGTCGCCGGAGGGGGCGGCGCAGGCGTCCCAGGCGGCGCGGCCGATGTCGGCGACGGCGTTGTGGACGTGGAGGGTGAAGTCAGCCGGCATTGAAGTGTCCTTCCCCCCTCGCGGGGGAAGGTGGCCGGCGGAGCCGGCCGGATGGGGGGGCTTGTTCCGCTCGCACACCGGCAGACGATGAGCGCGAGGCCGTCAGCCCCCCCATCCGTCTCGCTCCGCGAGCCACCTTCC
>JAXHTU010000065.1:0-16780 GCA_034189955.1 Pseudomonadota bacterium
CGGCCGCGAGGCCGATCAGATAGGAGGACAGATAGTTGCCGCCCGCCTTGGCCCCCGAGGGCACGGTGTTGGGGGCGATGCGCGACCAGCTGGCGACGCAGGCGTCGACGCCCTTCTCCAGCGCCTCCTCGCCCAGATAGGCCCCCCACGGGAAGGCGGCGATGGCGACGTCGATGTTCATATTGTCGGGCGAGGGCGTCACCCCCATGCCGCACTGGCCGAGGAAGGCGATGGGCCGGACATAGGCGCTGCGCAGGCCGGTGGCTCGCACCGTCGCCTTGCAGGCCTCGACCAGTTCGTCCTCGGTCCAGGGCAGCTGGAAATGATACATCCGTGCGCTGTCGAACAGCCGCCGCACATGGTCGGTCAGGCGGAAGCCGCGCGGCCCGTCCGGGGTGTCATAGACGCGGATGCCCTCGAACACCGAGGTGCCGTAGTGGAGCGCGTGGCTCATCACATGGATCTTCGCGTCCGCCCACGGCGTCAGCTCGCCATTGATCCAGATGTGTTCAGCCAGCGGCCGCATAGGCGGGCTCCTCTTGACGGGTGACGGGTCGGGCGGCCTCGATGATGGCCAGCAGTTCGTGGTCGTTGATCTCGCCGATCTCGTCGGCGCGGGCCTTGAAGCCGGCGAAGGCCGCGGCCAGGTGCAGGCCGGTGACCGGGTGGCCCAAGGTCTCGGCGCGTTTGGCCACGGCATGGCGGCCCGAATGCTTGCCGAGCACGAACCATGTGCCCTCGAAGCCCACGTCCTGCGGCCGCATGATCTCGTAGGTCGAGGGGTCGGCCATCATGCCGTGCTGGTGGATGCCGGCCTCGTGGGCGAAGGCGTTCAGGCCGACGATGGCCTTGTTGCGCACCACCGGCGTGTGGGTGATCTCGCTCAGCAGCCGGCTGGCACGCACCAGATGGATGGCGTCCACGGCGGTGTGCAGGCCGTAGCGGTCCGATCGGGTGCGAATGGCCATGACCATCTCCTCGATCGAGGCGTTGCCGGCGCGCTCGCCGATGCCGTTGATCGCCCCCTCGATCTGACGCGCCCCGGCTTCGACGGCCGCCAGCGAGTTGGCGACGGCCATGCCCAGGTCGTCGTGGCAGTGGGCCGAGAAGACGACCTGCGGGAAGCGGGCGCGGACGCTGGCGATCAGATTGCGGAAAATGTCGCCGATCTCGCCGGGCGTGGAATAGCCGACGGTGTCGGGGATGTTCAGGGTCGTGGCCCCCGCCGCGGCGGCGGCCTCGCACACCTCGGCCAGGAACTCCGGCTCGGTGCGGATGGCGTCCTCGGGGCTGAACTCGACATCCTCGAACCGGGTGCGGGCATAGGCGACCGCGCGCCCGGCGGCGGCCAGCACCTCGGCCTTCGACATCTTCAGCTTGGCCGAGCGGTGGATCGGGCTGGTGCCGAGGAAGATGTGGCAGCGCCGTTCCTCGGTCCCGCGCAGGGCGCGATACGCCGCATCGATGTCGGCCTCGTTCGAGCGGGCCAGCGAGCAGAAGACCGGGCCCTCGACTTCGCCGACCACGCGCCGGACGCCTTCCTCGTCGCCGGGCGAGGCGGCGGCGAAGCCCGCTTCGACGACATCGACCTTCAGCGCGGCCAGCACCTGGGCCATGCGCACCTTGTCGTCCGGCCCCATGGAGAAGCCGGGCGCCTGTTCGCCGTCGCGCAGTGTGGTGTCGAAGACGACGACCTTGTCCGGATCGGCGGCGACGGCGGTCTGAACCCGGGTCATGCCGCTACCTCGGGATGGAAGGCGGCGGCCGACGGGGTGATGCGGGTGACGCCGAACAGCTTGTCGATCTGCCGCCCCAGGGTGTGCGGGCAGCGGCCGTCGTCGCGGCCGCGCACGGCCAGTTCGACGCGTCGGCCCTGACCCTCGTCGCTCAGGGTCATGCCGTCGATGTGAAAGCCGCGGCGCTCGACCAGACCGATCAGCCGCTGGAGCGAGCCGTCGGCGCGGTCGATATGCAGGTGCAGGGTGTCAGCGGTCATGTCAGGCGCCTTCCATCATTTCGGCGTTGCTCTTTCCGGGCGGGACCAGCGGCCACACATTCTCCCGGGGATCGATGATCACGTGCGCGAGGCAGGGGCCGTCGGCGGCCAGCAGGCGGGCGATCCCGGCCTCGACTTCCTCGCGCCGGCTAATTCGGAAGGCCTCGACGCCGAAGGCCTCTGCGACCCGGACGAAGTCCGGATTGTCGGACAGGTCGATCTCCGAATAGTTGCCGGCGAAGAACAGCTCCTGCCACTGGCGGACCAGGCCCAGCGAGCTGTTGTCCAGCAGCAGGATCTTCACCGCCACGCCGTAACGGCGCAGGGTGGCCAGCTCCTGGACGTTCATCATGAAACCGCCGTCGCCGGCGATGACCACGACCGTGGCGTCCGGATCGGCCAGCTTGGCGCCGATGCCCGCGGGCAGGCCGAAGCCCATCGCCCCCAGGCCGCCCGAGGTGATATGCGCCTCCGGCTTCGAGAAGCGGCAGTGCTGGGCCGCCCACATCTGATGCTGGCCGACGTCGCAGGCGGCGACGAAATCGTCGCCGGCCGCCTCGGACACGGCCCGCAGCAGGGCAGGGGCGAAGACGCCCTCGCCTGGCGCGTCGGCATAGCGGAAGGCGGTGCGCTGCACCCGGCTGGCGCAGTGAATCATCCACGGATCGATGCTCAGGGTCTGGCCCGCCAGATGCGCGGTCAGGGCCTCGACGCCGGGCGCCAGTTCGCCCGCGACCGGGATCCAGGTCTCGCGCAGCTTGCCGATCTCCGAGGCGTCGATGTCGAAATGGATGACCCGGGCGTGAGGGGCGAACTCGGCCAGCTTGCCTGTGGCGCGGTCGTCGAAGCGGGCTCCGAAGACGATCAGCAGGTCGGTCTCCTGCACCGCCTCGTTGGCCGCGCGCGTCCCGTGCATGCCCAGCATGCCCTGGAAGCCGGGAGCGTCCGTGGGGATGGTCCCCAGCGCGTTCAGCGTCGCGACCGACGGAATGCCGGTGACCTCGGCGAAGGCCCGGACGTGCTCGGTGGCCCGGCCGATCTTCACCCCGCCGCCGACATAGATCAGCGGGCGCCGCGCCTCGCGGATGGCCTGCGCCGCCGCGGCGATGGCGTCGTGATCGATCGTCGCGACCGTGTTCGGGTACGGGAAGCCGAAATCCTCGGAGGTCTGACCGACCTGAACGTCCTTGGGCAGGTCGATCAGGACGGGGCCGGGGCGGCCCGAGGCGGCGATGTGGAAGGCCTCCTCGACCGCGGCCGGGATGTCGGCCGGGTCGCGCACCAGGATGGAGTGTTTCACGATCGGCAGGGTGACGCCGAGGATGTCGATCTCCTGGAAGGCGTCGGTGCCCATGACGCCCTGGGCGACATTGCCGGTGATGCAGACGATGGGGATGGAATCCATCATCGCATTGGCGATGCCGGTGATCAGATTGGTCGCCCCCGGGCCTGATGTGGCCAGGCAGACGCCGACCTTGCCGCTGCGCCGGGCGTAGGCGTCGGCGGCGAAGGCGGCGGCCTGTTCGTGCCGGACCAGGATGTGGCGCAGCTTCGACCCGGCCAGGGCGTCATAGACCGGCATGATGGCGCCGCCCGGATAGCCGAACACGACCTCCACCCCCAGCCGCTCCAGGGTGGAGACGAGCAGACGGGCGCCGCTTCTCGGGGCGGCGGCGGGTTCGGGAATACGGACGGCGGTGGCGGTCATGGTCAGGCGGCTTCTGACTTGGGGGCGTGCAGCCAGGCCATGCGCTCGCGCAGCCTGGCCCCGGTGATCTCGATCGGTTGCTCGCCGTCGGCCTTGACCCAGGCGTCGTAGCGCGGCTTGCCGGCGTCGTTCTCGGCGATCCATTCGCTGGCGAATTGACCCGACTGGATCTCGTCCAGGATGGTCTTCATCCGGGCGCGGGTCTCGTCGGTGATGACCCGCGGGCCGGACTTGACCGAGCCCCACTTGGCCGTCTCCGAGATGAACGCGTTCATCTTGGTGATGCCGCCCTCGTAGAACAGGTCCACGATCAGCTTCAGCTCGTGCATGCACTCGAAGTAGGCGATCTCGGGCTGGTAGCCGGCCTCGACCAGGGTGTTGAACCCGGACATGACCAGCTCCTTGGCGCCGCCGCACAGGACGGCCTGTTCGCCGAACAGATCGGTCTCGGTTTCCTCGCGGAAGGTGGTTTCCAGCAGGCCGCCGGTCGCCCCGCCATTGCCCTTGGCGTAGCCCATGGCGCGGTCGCGGGCCTTGCCCGTGGCGTCCTGTTCGATGGCGAACAGGGACGGGACGCCCCGGCCGCGCTGGAACTCGCGCCGGACCAGATCGCCCGGCCCCTTGGGCGCGACCAGGATCACGTCCATGTCCGCGCGCGGCGTGATCCGGCCGTAGATGATCGAGAAGCCGTGGGCGAACAGGATGGCCGCGCCCTGTTTGGCGTTGGGCTCGATGACCTCGCGATAGACCTCGGCCTGGATCATGTCCGGGGTCAGGATGGCGATGATGTCGGCGTCCCGGACGGCCTCGGCCGGTTCGGCGGTCGGGACGCCGTCGGCGGTGGCGTTGCGCCAGCCCTTGCCGCCCTCACGGACGCCGGCGACCACGTCATGGCCGGAGTCCTTCAGGTTCTGGGCGTGGGCACGGCCCTGCGAGCCGTAGCCGATGATGGCGATGCGCTGGCCGGCGATGGCGCCGGGGCGGATATCGTCATTGGTGTAGATGGTGATGGCCATGGTTCAGGCGTCCTCTCGGGCGGAATGGATTTCGGTCTCAGCGGGACGCTGGACCGGCGGGGGATCGGGGATGGTCACCGCGCCCTGGGCGGCCGAGGCCACCGAGGCGCGGTATTTGGCGAAGACCCCATGGGCCGGACGCATCGCCCGGGGCTCGAAGCCGGCGCGACGAGCAGCCAGATCGGCGTCGACATCGATACGTCTGTTGCTCACGTCGATGGCGATGCGGTCGCCGTCGCGGATCAGGGCGATGGGGCCGCCGACCGCCGCTTCCGGAGAGACGTGGCCGGCGACGAAGCCGTAGCTGGCGCCCGAGAACCGTCCATCGGTGATCAGGGCGACGTTGTCGACGCCGCGCCCCTTCAGGGCGGCGGTGACTTGCAGCATCTCGCGCATGCCGGGGCCGCCCCTGGGCCCCTCGTAGCGGATGACGATGACGTCGCCCTCGCCGACCGAGCCGTCCTGGACGGCGTGGAAGGCGTCTTCCTCGCTGTCGAAGACGCAGGCGGGGCCCTCGAACCGCTCGACCTTGTGACCGGTCAGCTTGATGACCGCCCCGTCCGGCGCGACGTCGCCATAGATGACGGCGTAGCTGCCGCGATCCATGACCGGGGCGTCGAAGTCGGCGACGACCTGCTGGCCCGGGGTCTCCTCGGCCTCGGCGGCTTCGGCGAACAGGCTGCGGCCGCTGACGGTGGGCGTGTTGACGATCTTGCCCGCCGCCGCCATCCGCTGGGTCACCAGACGGGTGCCGCCGGCCGCGAACAGGTGCGAGGCCAGGAAGCGGCCGCCCGGCTTCAGGTCGCAGATGACCGGCGCGTCGACGCAGGCCTGGTGGCAGTCCTCGATGCCGAAATCGACGCCGGCCTCGGCGGCGATGGCGGTCAGGTGCATGACGGCGTTGGTCGAACCGCCCGAGGCCGAGACCGCGGCGGCGGCGTTCCTCAGGCTGGCCCGGGTGATGTATTTGCGCGCCGTGTCGCCGGCGAAGACGCGCTCGACGATCAGCCGGCCGCAACGCTCGCCCTCGGCGCCCTTGGCCGGATCGACGGCGGGCACGTCATTGGCCCCCATGGGCGACAGGCCCATGACCGTCAGGGCCATGGCCATGGTGTTGGCGGTGAACTGGCCGCCGCAGGCGCCAGCGCCGGGGCAGACGGCGCTTTCGACCGCCTGCAGCCCGGCGTCGTCCAGCGCTCCGGCGCCGTGGGCGCCGATGGCCTCGAAGATGTCCTGGACCGAGACCTCGCGCGCGCCGATGCGGCCGGGCAGGATGGTGCCGCCGTAATAGACCAGGCCGGGGATATCCATCCGGGCCAGGGCCATGGCCGCCGCCGGGATGGTCTTGTCGCAGCCGACGATGCAGATCACGCCGTCCAGCTGGTGGCCCTCGACCGCCAGTTCGATCGAGTCGGCGACGACCTCCCGGCTGATCAGCGAGGCCTTCATCCCCGCCGTGCCCATCGAGATGCCGTCGGTGACGACGATGGTGTTGAAATCGACCGGATAGCCGCCCGCCGCGACGATGCCGGCCCGCACGTCCTTCGCCAGCCGGTCCAGGTGCATGTTGCAGGGCGTCACCGACGACCAGGTGTTGACCACCGCGATCATCGGCTTGTCGAAATCGGCGTCCTGCATGCCGGCGGCGCGCAGATAGCTGCGCGCGGCGGCGCGGCTGGGACCGGCCGTGACGGCGCGGCTGCGCGCGTTCGGGGCGCGGCCGTCCGGTCCGGGGCGTGAGGTGAAATCTTGCGTCATGGCGGGCGTCGGTTCCGGGAGAGGCTCGGACCGCGCGCAACAAAAAACCCGCTTCCTTTCGGGAGCGGGTGGCTGCGGGCGATCCTGAAGGGGCTTGGGTTCAGGTTGCGTGCATCCACACCGCTCCGGGGAGCAGCACAAGCGATACAGCGAGAATAAGGATGTTGAGGGCGTTCAGGCCGTCCGGCGCGCGCACGGCCGCGATCGCCGAAACGGCGAAGGTGCGGTCAGCGATGTGGGCGCGGTGGGCCACGTGGACGCTCCAGTTCAGCGACGAGGTAAACATGCCTTGCTGCGTCGCACAACCCGGTTCAGCAACAATTTTGCTCAGAAGGGCCGAAATCATCCGTTGCGGGCACGGATTAGCCACTCGACGTGCCGCGTGTGGATGCCGGGAGCGGTCTGTCGCCCGGGCACCCGGCTTGCGGTTCCGCCAGCGTCTGGGCAAACACAGGCGATGACCCTGACCCTCTACGGCATCCCCAACTGCGAGCAAGCTGTGAGGGATGTAGACGAGAAGGTGCTTCGATAGGTCTGCCGGGCGGACGTTCGGAAGGTCGGCTAGGGGTGGAAGAAAGTCTCTTAGCGGGTCATTGTTCAAGCTGCTGTATATTCGAGAGCGCGGGACAATATGCTTCTCCGTATCGACAACGACCGCGTGATTTTCAGCCGTCGAATGTATCGCGACCCTCCGGGCGTTCGGGTGATCGACCGCCGCGGTCGCGAGACGCGTTTCGATCTCGGCGGGCGATTTGCGAACTTCAGACAGACCCCCGATGGCACGCTTCTGCTTCGCCACGACGCGGGTGTGGCCGTTGTCGATCCCGACTTACAGTTCACTATGCGCGAGCTCAGCGAGACTCAGTTGACTGACGATCAGGCAAATTGGTCCGCTAGCTTCTTCGATGCGCTGGTCGATACCCAGAGGGGCAGGTTCGCACGCTTCGAACTCGATGATGCGGCGCTTTCTCATGACCCTGAAACGGGTCCGACCGATGCGCTTCTCATGCCAGATCATCGCTCGCTCGCGATTACGATTCACAAAACCTCGCATGTCGCGGTCTTCGACCCCGTAGCGCGGACCACGGAACTACTCCCCCTCACGGTAGGCCACGGCGGAGCGTCGAACGCCGTCATGGTCGGGAGCGACCTTTGGTTCATCTGCTACGACAGGTTCTGTTGCCTCGACCTGAGCACGGGAGCCTTTCGGGCATCCGAGGTTCTGCAATCTCAGTTCTATGACGCAGAGAACAGGCTCATGAACTCCGGCTTCGTGGGCGTGCCGCGTTTCTCAAAATCGTTGTCGAACTGGTTGCTGCCTCGGCCTTACAGCGGAGACATCCTCATCATGTCCGGCGAAAGCCTTACGCCGGTTTCACGTATCGTCACGGGCGGGAGACCTTACGACGCGGTGGAGTTCGACGACGGGTCGCTCCTGATCTTGGACCACCCCTTTGACGTTGTCCGCTCGGCGCACATCAGAGATGCGGTTTCGCTGTAGGAAATGGGATCTGCCCGCGCCCATCTAGCTGGCCTTCGCTGAGTTCGTCTTCTGACTCCGGCTCGCCGATTTGCCCTAAACTGTGCCTTATGACCCTCGTGATGTATGCGATTCCGAACTGCGACACCGTCAAGCGCGCCAGAGATTGGCTAGCCGGGCACGATGTCCCCTACGCGTTCCACGACTACAAAAAGGCGGGCATCGAGCGCGGCAAGTTGGAGCAGTGGGTCGAAGAGCACGGCTGGGGAGTCGTGCTCAATCGAGCAGGAACGACTTTCAAAAAGCTGCCTGATGCCGACCAAGCCAACCTCGATGCGAGCAAGGCAGTCGACCTGATGCTGGCGCAGCCGTCGATGATCAAGCGGCCGATCTTGGATTTGGGTGATCGCCGCATCGTCGGGTTCAAGCCCGAAAGCTATGAAGCCGCATTGTCGGTTTAGACGCCCCTTTCTACGGCATCCCAAGCGACTGGCATTCCCACCTACAAAATCTACCCTTTCAAAGAGCGACACCGTCAAGAAGGCCCGCGTCTGGCTGGACCAGCACGGCGTCGCCTTCGTCTTCCACGACTACAAGAAGGCCGGCGTCGACGAGGGACGGCTTCGGAGCTGGGTCGCCGAGCATGGGTGGGAAGTCGTCCTCAATCGCGCCGGCACGACCTTCCGGGCCCTGCCCGAGGCGGACAAGGCGGATCTGACGGCCGATCGGGCGATCGCCCTGATGCTGGCCCAGCCGTCGATGATCAAGCGGCCGGTGCTCGATCTCGGCGACCGCACCCTGGTCGGTTTCAAGCCCGAGGTCTACGAAGCCGCCTTCGCCTGAAAGCCCGGCCTCAGCGGGTCAGGGTGAACTGCGCCGCCTCGCCGGCCTGGGCGCTGGGCGCCAGCCACACGTCGAACAGGCCCGGCTCGACGGTCGGCTGAAGGTCCGGGCCGAGGAACAGCAGGTCGGCGAAGGTCAGCGGGATCGACACCTCGACCGATCCGCCGGCCGGCACGACGACGCGCCGGAACCCCTTCAGCAGCCGCACTGGCTGGGTGATCGAGGCGGCCCTGTCGCGGATGTAAAGCTGAACGACTTCCGATGCTTCCCGCGATCCGCTGTTGCTCAGGGTGACCGTCGCCGTGAGGCCGCCATTCCACGCCATGGTCGGCGCCGAGAGCCGCACGGGGGAGTAGGCCACCGGCGCATAGGTCAGGCCGTGACCGAAGGGATAGAGGGCGGTGTTCGAGGTCTCGCGGAACTGGGCCTTGAAGCCCTCGCTGCGCGAGGCCGCCGGACGGCCGGTGCTCTTGTGGGCGTAGTGGAACGGCGACTGGCCTGACAGGTGCGGGAAGCTGACGGGCAGTCGTCCCGTCGGCGCATGGTCGCCGAACACCACATCGGCCACCGCATGCCCCGTCTCCGAGCCGAGGAACCAGGTCGCCAGAATGGCCGGGGAGTCCTTGACCGCGCCGGACAGCTCCATCGCCCGTCCGTGGCGCAGGATCACCACCACGGGCTTGCCCGTCGCGGCGACGGCTTCGGCCAGGGCCAGCTGCGGCCCGGGGATGCCGATGTCGGCCCGCGACTGGGCCTCGGCCGACATGGTGGTGCTCTCGCCGATCGCCAGCAGCACCACATCGGCCTGGGAGGCGGCGATCACCGCGGCCTCGATCCCGCCGTCCAGCGGCGCCTCGACATCCGAGCCCTTGACCACGCTCAGCGAGGCCCCGTCGCCCATGGCCGCGCGCAGCCCCTGTTCCAGCGACACCGCCAGGGTTTCGTCCTTGAAGATCGACCATGGCCCGAACAGATCGGTCCGGTCCGCCCCGAACGGGCCGATCAGGGCGATGCGCCGGCCGGTCTTCGGCAGCGGCAGCAGGCCGCCGTCGTTCTTGAGCATCACGATCGACTTGCGTCCGGCCTCGCGCGCCAGGGCCAGATGTTCGCGACTGCCGTGAACCCGACGTTCGGTGCGCACGTCCGAGCCGCGATAGGGGTTTTCGAACAGGCCCAGCGCCGCCTTGGTCATCAGCACCCGCCGCACCGCCTCGTCGACCCGCGCCACCGGCACCTCGCCGGCCCGCACCAGATCGGGGATGTGTTTGATGTAGAGGCCGCTCTTCATCGACATGTCGACGCCGGCCATCAGGGCGAGGCGCGTCGCGTCGCGGTCGTCGGCGGCATAGCCGTGGGCGACCAGCTCCTGCTCCGAGGTGTAGTCCGAGACGACGAAGCCGGTGAAGCCCCATTCCCCGCGCAGGATGTCGGTCAGCAGCCATTTGTTGCCGCTGGTCGGCACGCCGTTCAGGTCGTTGAAACCGCTCATCGTCGACAGGGCGCCCGCGTCGAAGGCGGCCTTGAACGCCGGCAGATAGACCGAGCGCAGCTCCAGCTCGCTCATGTCGGTCGAATTGTAGTCCAGTCCCGCCTGGGCTGCGCCATAGGCGACGAAATGCTTGGGACAGGCCAGCAACGACGACCAGGCCTTGAGGTCGTCGCCCTGGAAGCCCTTCGTCCGCGCCGCGGCGAACAGATTGCCCAGCAGCACGTCCTCGCCCGCGCCCTCGACCACCCGGCCCCAGCGCTGGTCGCGGCCGATGTCGACCATCGGGGCATAGGTCTGGTGCACGCCCGCCGCGCCGCCTTCCACCGCCGCCGCGCGCGCGGTCCGCTCGGCCAGGCCGACGTCCCAGCTGGCGGCCTCGCCCAGCGGGACCGGGAAGGTGGTCTTCAGGCCGTGCACGATATCGGCCGCGAACAGCAGGGGGATGCCCAGCCGGCTGTCCTTGACCGCCATCTCCTGCACCAGCCGTGTCGTCGCCGCGCCGACGCCGTTGAACAGCGCGCCGATGCGCCCGGCGCGAATCTCGGCGGCGGTGTGCTCCTGGTCGGTGTCCAGCGTGTCGCCGGGATTGACGCCCTCGGGCCGCCAGCGGAACGGATCGTTTTGCAGCGTCAGCTGGCCGGCCTTCTCCTCGATCGTCATGCGGGCGATCAGGGCGTCGACCCGCGCCAGATTGGCCTCGACCTGAGCCGCGGCGATCCGCGGCGCCATCATCAGCCCCGCCGTCAGGGCGCCTCCGGCGAGCATCGCGCGGCGGGTCGGGGCGGGGAGGGGCAGGTGGCGCATGTAACCGGTTCCATCTTGCAGACGACGCAGGACTAACGGTCGCGCCGCCCCGCGCCTACCCTCGATCGATCACAAGGCGTTGCTTGGAACGCGGAGCGCCGTCAGCCCTCGACCTCGGTCTCCGGGCGGTCGTGTCCGTCGGCGCGTTCGGTGATCCAGCGGCCCGAGGCGTCGGCGTATTCGATCATGGCGTCCTCGTCCGGCGCCCTCTGCTCCCGCGCGGCGGCGACGGCGCCGGCCCGGGCCGAGTCATGGTCGGGATAGGTCTCGGAATAGGTGTCGCCCAGCCGATAGGCCCAGCCCCCGTCGTGTTCGACGATACGATAGGTGATCTGAACCATGAGGGCTCTCCGGAATGACAGCGGCGGCCTGCAGTCAACGCGAGGCCGGATGGACGGTTGCCGGGTCGCGGCGTCTGCATGCGGCGGCGGGTCCGGAATGGTCCCATGCATCCCCGTCGTCAACGGGGTGGACGCCCGAACGGCGCCGGCCCTTCGCCTTACGAAAGTTTCACGTGCCGCGCCGCATCCGTACGGCCCGGCCGCCGCCTCTTGTCGTCAGAAGGCCGAGGCATCACGCTCCGGTTTCGAGAAATAGGGGATACCCACATGGATATGACGCCCATCCTGATCATGATGATCATCTTCGGTTCGATCACCGCCATCGTCTTCGGCCCCAGCTATCTGAAGTCGCGCGAGAAACGCGAGATGCAGACGACGATCCGCCACGCCATTGACAAAGGTCAGGCGCTGCCGCCCGAGCTGATCGACGCCATGACCCGGGACGTGGCCAGCAAGCTGCCGTCGCGGACCCGCGACCTTCGCCGCGGCGTGATCTGGTTGGCGGTCGGCATCGGCATCGCCGCCTTCAGCTTCCTGAGCAATCTGGGCTGGAGCGATCAGGATATCGAACAGGCGCTGGGCGCCATGGTCGGGGTCGCCGCTATCCCGGCCACTATCGGTCTCGCCTTCATCGTCCTGAGCTTCTTCAATCCGAACAAGGAATAGGACGGGGTCGGACAGGGGGGACAGATCATGACCCAGGCCTTGGTCGACCGGCACGACGTCGAGCTCGCCGCCCTCGCGGCGGCGGGCGGGCGGCGGGAGTTCGGAGAACTCGCGCGCCGTCACGGCTCGGCGGTTCGCGGACTGCTGCGGCGGATGGGGGCCCAGCCATCGCTCGCCGACGACATCGCCCAGGACGCCTTCATCCAGGCGTTTCAGAGGTGCGGCGAGTTCCGGGGCGAAGGGACCTTCGCGGCCTGGGTCAAGCGGATCGCGGCTCGCCTCTACATCAAGCGGGTCGCCAAGGAAGCCCGCTATATCGCTGAAGTCGAACAGGAAGAGGTCGCTCCGGCCGCCGATCAGGCGGGCCTGATGGACCTCGACGAAGCCCTGAAGACCCTCAGCGAACCCGAACGGCTCTGTGTCTCTCTTTGCCACGGAGCGGGCATGGCGCATCCCGAGATCGCCTCCGCCCTGAATTTGCCACTCGGCACGGTGAAGTCTCATGTCAAACGTGGTCTGGATAAACTCCGCGCGCGGCTCCAGCCGGAACCCGCTCAGCCCTTGGGGAGAACGCAGCATGTCGGCTGACGAGTTCGATCCGTTCGTCGAGCGCCTGTTCGCCCGCGCGCCGGTCATGCCCGATGCGCCATTGTTCACCGCCCGGGTCGAGCAGCGGCTGCAGAAGGGCTCCCGGGTGCGCTTCCTCGCCCTCTCGCTGGCCGGGCTCGTCGGCGGCGCGGTGGCGGTGCGTGAAACCATGTCCATCGACATCGATCTCGGCGCCCGCGACGGCGTGGTCGCCGGCGACGCCCTGGGGCAGGGCATCCAGTCGGCGTCCGTGAACGTCCAGGGGGCGGTTCAGTCCGGCCTCGAGCAGATGGGTCTCGCCAATCTCGAACTGGGCTCGATGGGCGGCATGCAGCTGTTCTGGATCGCCGCGGGGGCCTTGATCGTCCTCGCCGCGGCGGGGGTGATGAAGCTGTCGCAGGAAGTCTGACGCGCTCCCGAGGGTGACGCAGGGCGGGAGGCCCTCTATCTACGGCCGCAAGTCGGAGGCCGCCCATGTCCAGCCAGAAGCAGGAAACCCTCAAACGCCTGACCGTACCGGACATCCGGGCGCGCAAGGGCGGCGAGCCGATCGTCATGCTGACCTGCTATGACGCCCCGACCGCCGAGATCATGGATCCGTACTGCGACATCCTCCTTGTCGGCGACAGCCTCGGCATGGCGGTTCACGGCCTGCCCAGCACCGTCGGGGTGACGCTGGAGATGATGATTCTCCACGGTCAGGCGGTCATGCGCGGCGCCCGACGCGCGCTGGTCGTCATCGACATGCCCTTCGGCAGCTATGAGGCCGCCCCCGAGACCGCCTACGCCAACGCCGTTCGCGTCCTGAAGGAGACCGGGGCCCAGGCCGTGAAGCTGGAGAGCGGTCCGACGGCTCCCGCCACCATCGACTATCTGGTCAAGCGCGGCATCCCGGTCATGGGTCACGTGGGCCTGTTGCCGCAGTCCATCAATATCGATGGAAGCTTCAAGGCCAAGGGCAGGGAAGAAGGGGAGCGCGCCCGCATCCTCCAGTCCGCCCGCGACACCGCGGACGCCGGCGCCTTTTCGGTGGTGATAGAAGGTGTGGCGGAAGGCCTGGCGCGCGAGATCACCGAGATCATCGACAAGCCCACCATCGGCATCGGCGCCTCGGCCGCCTGCGACGGGCAGGTGCTGGTGGTTTCCGACATGCTGGGCCTGTTCGACTGGACGCCGAAATTCGTCCGTCGCTACGCCGATCTGCGCGGCGAGATCGGTCGGGCGGTCGGCGCCTATGCCGATGATGTCCGGGCCCGCCGTTTTCCTGCCGAAGTCGAGACCTACTTCTCGAAAAAGCCGGTTTCCCCGTAACGGCCGCGTTGCGGCGGGGGATGCGAGTCTCTAGGGTCCGGCCGGTTGGATTTTCTGCGACTTTTGGGGCGACTTATCCGTGGTTGATGTCTTCGATCAGGTCGAGGAGGAGCTTCGCTCCGATCGATACAAGCGGCTCGCCCGCACCTGGCTGCCGGTTGTCGGCGGCCTGCTTCTCGTCGCCCTGATCGCCGCCCTGGCGTGGTGGGGCTGGCAGACGATGGAGACGGGCAAGGCCGACAAGGCCTCGATCGCCTATCAACGCGGTCTCGAATCGCTCGAGGCGAACAACGCCGCCGGGGCCGACGCCGCCTTCAAACAGGCCGCCGACGAGGGCAACGCCGCCTACAAGGCTCTCGCCCTGCAGCATCGCGCCGGCATCGCCGTACAGCAGAACCGCATCCCCGCCGCCGTCGAACTGTTCGATGAAGCCGCCGGGGCCTCCAGCGACCCCCTGCTGCGCGACGGCGCCGCGTGGAAGGCCGCTCTGCTGCTGATGGACACCGCCAGCCTCGAGGACATCCAGGCCCGTCTGGAACCCCTGACGGAAGACGACCGGCCTTTCCGCGCCTTCGCTCGCGAAGCCCTGGCCATGGCCCAGCTGCAGCACGGCAAGGCCGCCGAGGCCCGCTCGACCTTCGTGGTGCTCAAGAACAGCCTCGACACCCCGCGCGAGATCAGCCAGCGCGCCGGCCTCGCGATCGCCTCGATCGACGCCGGAACGGCCCCGAACCTCAAGGCCACGGTTGACGCCATGGCCGGGCTGGAAGCCTCCGCCGCCCGCGCCGCCGCACCCGGCCGCCAGGGCCAGACCGCCCCGGCCCGGCCGGCTCAGCCGGCCCGCCCGTGAACCCCGCCCCCAGGACGTCCGTCATGAATCGCGCCCTCAAAGTCGCCCTGTTCTGCGGCCTCGCCGTCACCGTCGCCTCCTGCGGCACGGTCCGTCGGGCGCTGCCGTTCGGTCTCGGCGGAGGCGAAGAGCCCCAGGCCACGGCGACCGAAGGCCAGCGCGTCTCGGTCCTTGAGTTCGAACAGCAGCTGGCGCCGTCCGCCGCCCTGTCGGGCCGCGACTTCTTCCTGCCGGGACCGCAGCCGGCGGCGGCCTGGACCCAGCCGGGCGGGAACGCCGAGAATGCGGTCGAGCACGTCGCCGCCGCTCCGGAGTTCGCCATCGGCTGGCGGCGCGACATCGGCGCCGGCTCTTCGGATCGGCGTCAGGTGATGTCGCCGGTCGTGGCCGACAACGGTCGGGCCTTCGTCATGGATGGCGAGGCCACCGTCACCGCGGTCGACACCTCCAACGGCGCGGTCGCCTGGACCGTCAGCGTCAAGCCGGACGAGCAGGAGTTCCGGCGCAGCATGTTCAGCTTCGGCCTCGGCGGCAGCTCGACGGGTGGCGGCTTCGGCGGCGGCGTGGCGGTCGGCGGCGGCAAGGTCTTCATCTCGTCCGGCTACCGCACCATCACCGCCGTTGATCAGGCCACGGGCGCCGTCCTGTGGACCACGCCGGTCGATGTGCCGGTTCATGGCGCGCCCACGGTCTCCGGTCCGCGGGTCTATGTCGTCGACGTCGAGAACCAGATCATCGCCCTCGACGTGAACTCCGGCCAGCAGGTCTGGTCCTATCGGGGCATTCCCGAGCCGGCGCGGATCATGCGCGCCTCCAGCCCGGCGGTCACCGGCGAGACCGTGATCGCGCCGTTCTCGTCCGGCGAACTGGTCGCCCTGCGCGCCCCGACCGGCCAGGCGCTGTGGCAGCAGGTGCTGTCGCGCACCAGCCGCACCAGCGCCCTGTCGGAAATCCGCGACATCGCCGGCCGCCCCGTGGTCAGCCGCGGCGTCGTCTATGCCGTCGGCCACTCGGGCGTCATGTCCGCCGTCGATGTCCGCACCGGCCAGCCGAAATGGCAGTTGCCGATCTCGGGAGTCAACGCGCCCCTGCCGGTGGGCGATGTGGTCTATGTCGTCTCCAAGAGCGGGGAACTGACCGTGGTCAACCGCGAGTCGGGGCAGGTCTACTGGACCCGCGACCTGAATGAGGGACGCGCCCGTCAGGAAGGCGGAGTGTTCGGCCTGTGGGACCGCACCGTGCGTCCCATCTGGTCGGGACCGTTGCTGGCGTCCAACCGACTGGTGCTGACCAACTCCTACGGCGAACTGGTCGCCTTCGATCCGAAGACCGGCGAGCAAACCGCGACTCTCAAGCTCGGCGCGCCTGTCTACATCGCCCCGGCCGCCTACAACGGCGCCCTGTATGTGCTCACCGACGAGGGACAGTTGATCAGCATTCGCTGACCCCTGGCTCCCAATCTGCGTTAGAAGGCCGACATGGCTCTCAAAGTCGCCATCGTTGGCCGCCCGAACGTGGGCAAGTCGACACTGTTCAACCGCCTCGTCGGCAAGCGCCTCGCGCTGGTCGACGATCGCCCCGGCGTGACCCGCGACCGGCGCTACGCCGACGGCAACATCGGCGACATCGACCTGACCCTGATCGACACCGCCGGTTACGAGGACGTCACCGACGAAAGTCTCGAGTCGCGCATGCGCGAGCAGACCGAGGCCGCGATCGAAGATGCCGACCTGCTGCTGTTCATGATGGACGCGCGCGAGGGGATCACGGCGCTGGACGGCATCTTCGCCGACCGCCTGCGCCATCAGCACAAGCCGGTCATCCTGCTGGCCAACAAGTCCGAGAGCCGCGAGAGCGGCGGTGGCATCGGGGAGGCCTGGTCCCTCGGCTTCGGCGAGCCCGTCGCCATCTCCGCCGAGCACGGCGAAGG
>JAXHTU010000066.1:0-16527 GCA_034189955.1 Pseudomonadota bacterium
CGGTCAGATGGCGCGAACGCCGGGTCCGACTGGCCCCCGCCCTGACGAGGGCGGCCTGACGTTGCGGCGTTCGCAGCCCCTCGGTGACCATGAAGTCGACCGGGCTCAGCGCCACGGCCTCGCGGGCCAGGGCGACAAGACCGGGATGGACCCCCTCCAGCCGTCGCATCGAACGTTCGGAGAGACGGAACCCCATCACCGTCCCTCCCCGCCTGGCCGAAGCGTACGCAGGCTGGCGATCAGCTGCTGCGCCGTCGGGGCGACCAGATAGAGGATCATCGTCAGAGCCAGCAGCGCCATCAGGCCCCTCGCCAGCGACAGCGCGGCCTCGGGCGGGGTCCGGACGATCAGGCGATCCAGCAGCAGCCAGGCGCCGCCGCTGGTGGCGAAGACATACAGCCGCCGCCATAGCCAGCGCCCTTCGGCGAGCGGCGAAGGGACGGGATGATCGGGCGGTCCGCTCATTGGTCGTCCTCCCGTTGTTCGTCAGGCCGAACGCCGCCCCGGCGATCGGCGCCCGCCTGGGCGTAAAGATCGTCGTCGGTCAGGCTGAAGGGCGCCTCCCAGACGTCGAGGTCGAGCAGGAGCCATTCCGGATTTTTGTGAGGTCGGGCCATGGCGCTCATCCCTCCGCGATCAGCCAGACGCGACCGTTGGCGCCCGAGCCGCCGGCGCCGGCGGCCGTCTGTCCCGCTCCGCCGCCGCCGCCGCCGCCCCCGGCCGGCCCGCCCTCGCCGCCGTCATGACCCGCCCCCCCGGCGATCGCTCCACCCCCGCCGCCGCCGCCGCCGGCCCAGTGGAGAAGGGGCTGGGGCGAGCTCTCTCCGGATCCGCCCCCGGCGCTGGATCCGCCGGCTCCGCCCGGCGCCTTGACCGCCAGGGGGGCGCCGTCGCCGCCGGGTCCGCCGGCGTGCGCCACCCCCGAGGCGTCGAGAGCGCCGCCGCCGCCGCCGCCGCCAGGCGCGTCCGGCCGGTCGAAGCTCCTGCCCGGCCCGCCCGTCTGCCCGGCGCTGGACGCGCCGCCGGCGTTGGAGACCGGTCCACCGACGCCAGCGCCGGGAGCGCCGGCGACACCGCCCGCGGCGCCGGCCAAGCCCCCGCCCCCACCGGTCGCCACCAGAAGCGCCGTCGAGCCCAGATAGATGATCGAGCCGGCCCCGCCGGCCCCCATGGTTCCCTCACCGCCGGCGCCGCCGGCGCCAACCACCGCGGTCAGGCTGGACGTCAGCTGATCGGCCGGCCAGGTCGCCCGGCTGATCCCGGCCGCCCCGCCGCCGCCGCCGCCCAGGCGGGTCCCCGCGCCCCCGAACGCCCCCGCTCCGCCGCCGCCGCCGCCGCCGATCGCGATCGCTTCGACCGTCCGCGCCCACGCGGGGATGTCGTAGCTCGCGGTTTCGTCCAGCACGGTCACGAGACGACGAACGGCGCCGCGGCTGAAGCTGAACCGTCCGGACGTTCGATCCACCGAACAGGCGTCGCGCCACACGCTTCCGTCGACGCTGACCTTGAGCCGGAAGTCATCGTCGCCGATCAGCCCCAGTTCCGCCCGACCGCCCCACCCGCTCTGGAACAACAACGACAGGACGTCGGACGGCCCCTCCTTGTTGAAGGTCATGCGCAGGTCGCCGTCGCCGCCGCCCGCTGTCTCGAGCGCGGTCCACAACGCCTTGTTGAGCCGGGCAGCGAACGGATTGGCGGCGTCGGCCGTGGCGCCGAGGCCGAGCCGGCTCAACTGCTGCAGCGCCTCCAGCCGGGCTCCGAGCGGAACCCATGCTCCGCCGTCCCGCACGATGAGTTCGCCCGCATCGCCGACGAGGACGATCATCCCGGGGGGCGCCGCGACGACCGACCAGCCGCCGGCGTCGGCGCGCATCAGGGCGCCGTCCGGACGGCCGCCCCAGTCGGCGCCGGTCGCCGCTGGAGGCAGGATGTACAGGGCGCCGTCAGGCGGATCGACCGGCTGTGTCGCGATGGTTCGGCTGACCACCGCGGTCTGGACGAGGGCGTCGAGCCGGGTCAGGGCCTCGTTCAGCGTCACATGTTTCTGCATCTGGCCCGCCGCCAGATAGGGCAGGCCGAGGCGGGCGGTCTGGTCGTCGCTCATCGTTGATCTCCGAATGTCTGTCGGGGATCAGTCTGCGACCGCGCGCTCCTGTGGCGGGTTCTTGACGCTGGGCGGCCAACCGGGCGCTATGTTATCAACGAGTTAGGCGAAAATATTATGATAGGAAGAGCCGAAAAGGTAGCATCGGATAACGTCGCTCAGTCATGCAGATAGATGACGCGCCTGAGGCCCGGCTTGCGCTTCATCTCGGCGATGTGTCGCTCATGCTCGCCGGATGCCCGGGCCTCGCGCTCGTTGGCCTCGACCCAGTGTGTCGTCTCGATGTCCTTCTGCAGGGCCCTGGCCGCCATCAGGTGGCCGGGAAAGAAGAAGTCGACGACGTCCGGGGCGAAGGGAATCACTTCCCCGACGGCCGTGGTGGCGCTGTCGAGGCCCAGATAGCCGGCCATCCGCGCGATCGTCCCCGGCGACGCCTTGGCCCGAACCGCCTGCGTCAACAGCCAGGCCGAGGCCCCGACGCTGTAGACCGTGCCCACGACCGGAACCCAGGTCAGCAGACCGTCGAGGCCGATGCCGAACGGCCCGATGCCCACCGCCCGATCGGAGAGCTTCTTCACGCCCTCGACATTGGACCAGATCTTCTCGATATCGCCGATGGTCCGTCTGGCCATGCCACCCCTCCCAAGCGAGACCGTAACGCGCCATGACGACCCCTGTTCAACGCGAAACACAAGACCCGCGCGGCCGGGGGCGCCTGTGGCCCCTCTCCGGCCCGCTGGACGCCCTGACCCGGCTGGTGTTCGCCGTACCGCTGGGCCTCGCGCTCGCGACGCTAACCGGCATCGGCCATCGGTGGTTCGACATCCTCGCCCAGTTCACCGCCCCCGCCCTGATCGTCACGGTCGCCTTGACCGCCGTGACCGCGCTGACCCGGCTGAAGGGAGCGGCGATGCACGGCGTCCTCGCCTGTGTCGCCCTGATGGTCGTCGTGGCGCCGCAGTGGTTTCCGGCCGGCCCTCGCCCCCTGCCGGGCGCGCCGGTCGTCGGGCTGTACTCGGCCAATCTCTACTATCTCAACGACGACGTCGCCGCGATCCGCGGGTCCATCGCCGAGGCCGACGCCGACATCGTGGTGCTGATTGAGCTGGGGCGCGACGCGGCGCGCCAGGCCGACGTCCTGCTGGAGGGCTATCCCTACCGCGCGGCCTCGATGCGGCTGGACCAGACGCGCGGACCCTCGCGATCCGTGATCGCCTCACGTTATCCGCTGACGCCCCTGGCCGATCCGCCCGACGGCCTGCATTCGGTGGCGGCCGTGGCGCGGACGCCCCTCGGGCCGGTGAACGTGGTCGGCGTCCATTTGACCCGGCCCTGGCCGTTTCAGGAGCAGTGGGGCCAGATCAGCCAGACCATGGCCCTGCAGGCGGTGGTGGAGGGCCTGACCGGCCCGGTGGTCGTCGCCGGCGATTTCAATAGCGTGTCCAGCGCCCGGATCGGCGAACAGGTTCGTCGCGACCTCGGTCTGCACCCCGCGCCGGGCTTCCCCGGCACCTGGCCGACCGATCTTCCTGCGCCCGTCGGGCTGACCATAGATCAGGTCTATGCCTCGCCCGACCTCGCCTTCGCCGGCCGGCGGCTGGGACGCCCCACGGGTTCCGACCACCGCCCGGTGGTGACCCGAATCACCCGCGCGGCGGACTGACCAGCGCCGCCAGCCGCTCCGGGTGGCCGATTGTCGGAAAGTCGTCGGCGATCCAGCCGTCCTCGAACGCCTTCAGCAGGCGACCCGTGTCCGGTCCGGGCTCGACGCCGAGTCGGGCCAGGTCGCGACCCCCGACCGGCAGGCGCGGCGGGGTCCATGCGGCAGCCAGGTCCAGCAGACGCCGGGCCTCGTCCGCTCGCCCGGGAGTCTCGGCACGATGACGGCGCACAGCGTCCGAAAAGGCCGGCGCGCCGAGCCGGTACAGCGCTGCGCGGGCCTCCCGGTCGCCCATGCCGAGATCGACCGCCGGACAGGCGGCCGCCGCTGCGGCCAGCCGGTCGCGTACGGCGTTGGACAGCCGCAGCCGGGCCGCCGCCGCCCGCACCACGCCTTCATCGGGCGGAAGCAGCAGCATCAACCGCACGACGGCGTCGACCTCCTGTGCGACGGCGGCGTCGAACGCAGATGAGGGCCGCCCCTCCGGCAGGAGCTGTTCCAGCACCCCGGCCTCGATCATGGCGGCCATGGCGGCCCGGGGGTCCGGCGCCGACAACAGCTTCATCAGTTCGCTGGAGACCCGTTCCGCCGACAGCCGGACCATGCCGGGAGCGAGCTCGCGGCAGGCGGCGAGCGCAGCCGGATCGGGCTCGCCGCGCCCATACCAGGCGTGGAAGCGGAAGAAGCGCAGGATCCGCAGGAAGTCCTCGCGAATGCGCGTGTGCGGATCGCCGACGAAGATGATCCGCCCGGCCAGGGCGTCGGCGACCCCTTCGCCGGTGGGATCGAACACCGCGCCCTCCGCGTCGGCGTACAGGGCGTTGAGGCGGAAGTCGCGCCGGGCCGCGTCCTCGGCCCAGTCGTCGGTGAAGGCCACCGTGGCCTTGCGCCCGTCGGTCGAGACGTCGCGGCGCAGGCTGGTGATCTCGAACGGCTGACGCTCGGCGACGGCCGTGACGGTGCCGTGGGCCATACCGGTCGGCACGGCCTTGAGCCCGGCCGCCCGGATGGCGCGGTCGGTCGCCTCGGGTTTCAGGGTGGTGGCGATGTCGATGTCGGCGACCGGCTGGCCGATAAGGCTGTTGCGCACGCAGCCGCCGACGAACCGGGCGCAGCCGGGACCGCCGGCGGCCTCCAGGGCGGCGATCACGGCGCGGGTCGCCGACGCCGTCAGCCACGGCTGGCCCGCGAGCCGGGCGGTCACGCCGCGTCCTCGTCAACGGCGGCGGCGGGCTCGGCCTCGTCGCCATACAGCCGGGTCCGCAGCCCCCTGACGATCGAGGCCGTCGCGCCCCAGATGTAGCGCTCGCGCCAAGGCATGGCCCAGAACCACCGCCGCGGGCCGCTCCCGGGATCGTAGGATTCGCGGCGATGATTGGCCGGGTCCATCAGAAAGTCCCAAGGGGTCTCGAACACCTCGGCCACCTCGTCGGGAGACGGCGTCACCACCGGCGGCTCGCGCAGCCAGCCGACCACCGGCGTGACCAGAAACCCGGTCACCGTCTCATAGGCGTCGCCGACCCCCAGCACCTCGACGACCCCGGGATCCAGCGCCACCTCTTCCCATGCCTCGCGCAGGGCGGCGCGCTCGGCGGTCTCGCCCGGATCGAGCCGCCCCCCCGGAAAGGCGATCTGGCCGGTGTGGCTGGCGAGACTGTCCGAGCGGCGGGTCATCAGCACCGTGGCCCCGTCCGGCCGGGCGATCACCGGGACCAGCACGGCGGCCGGGCGCAGGGTCCGACCCGACCGCTCCGCCCCCGGATTGAGGTCGTAGTCCGACTGCAACGGCGGCCCGTCCGGGCTCCAGTCCGCCGTCGGCGCCAGCCGGTCGATCAGCCGTTCCCGCAGCGAGATCAGGCTCATCGACCGTCCGCCCCGGTCGTGCCCAGGTCGAAGGCCACGCCGCCGGACCGCACCACCAGCCGGCCGGCCTCGAGGCTCGCCATCTCGACCAACTCATAGAAGACCGGGCGGGCGATCCGGGCCCACAGATCGGCGCGAACGTGCAGGGCCGGCGCCGGCTCGCCGGTCGCCGCATCGGTCTCGACCCGGATCGGATGCGCCTCGCCCGCCGCGACCTCGTCGCCGACATCGGTCGTGAAACTGAGAACTCCATCCGCCTCGGTCATGGCGACGGCGCGGAACGGCAGGTCCTCGACCATGATCGACAGCTTCTCGACCGGGGTGACCAGGCAATAGCCGTCCGGATCCTTGCGCAGCACGGTCGAGAACAGCCGCACCAGCTCGGCCCGGCCGATCGGCGAGTTCTCGTGCAGCCACGTCCCGTCGCGGCGGATGACGATGTCGATGTCGCCGCAATGCTCCGGATGCCACAGGTGGACCGGCGGCAGGCCGCGCCCCCGCGCCGGCTTCGCCGCCTCGGCCAGGGCCGCCAGTCCGCGCGTATGATCGGTGGGTTCAGCCATGACCCAGACTTAGGCCTTGAGACGACTCTGGCAATGGTTTCCGCATCGGGTCACGCCCGCGCGGTCACCATCCCGGCGGGCTGGCCCCCGCCACGCCAAAGCAGCCGGGCCGGATCGACAGGCCCGGGCAGACGCGCCCCGGACGCGACCGTGAAGCCGAACCGGCCGAAATAGGGCGCGTCGCCGACCAGCAGCACGCCCATCCCGGCGGCCGTCGCATGCGCCAGACAGGCCTCGACCAGATCGGCGCCCAGCCCCGCCTTGCGGTTGTCGGCGGCGACGGCGATGGGGCCCAAAAACAGGGCCGGCGCGCCGTCGATGGCGATCGACCACAGCCGCACAGACCCCAGCAGCCGCGTCCCCTCGCGGACCACGAACCCGGCCCGGACGCTCGCCCGCTCGCGCAGCCGTTCCGCCGTCTTGGCGAACCGGCCCGGGCCGAAGGCGGCCAGCACCAGCGCCTCGACCGCCGCCGCGTCGGCGGGCGTCTCGGCGTCGATGCGCAGGAGAGGGGTCGGGGTGGCGTCGAGCATGGCGCGCGCACCTAAGGACGGCGCGCCGCCGAAGCAACGGAATTCATCCCCCGGCTTTCGAGAAATCGGGGGCGCGCTTCTGGCTAAACGCCATGAAGGCCTCCATCGCCTCGGGGCTCTTCATCTGGCTGCCGAAGGCCTCGCCCTCGCGTTGCATCAGCGCCCACAGCGCCCCGGCGTCGCGCATCAGCCGCTTGGTCTTGCGGATCGAATTGGGCGCCCGGGCCGCCAGCTTCGACGCCAGCTCCGCCGCCGTCGCCTCGACCTGTTCGGCCGGAACCGCGCGGTTGGCGAGGCCCCAGGCCACCGCCGTGCGCCCGTCGACGGGTTCGCCGAGGGCGAACATCTCGAACGCCCGCTGGTGCCCCAGCACCGCCGGCAACAGCAGCGACGACGCCGCCTCCGGGGCCAGGGCCAGATTGATGAAGGGCACGGACAGCAGGGCGTCCTCGGCCACCACCACCATGTCGCAGTGCAGCAGCAGGGTCAGGCCGATGCCGACCGCCCGGCCGCGCACCGCCGCCACCGCCGGCTTGTCCAGCTCGGCCAGCGCCTTGAGAAAGCGGAACACCGCCATGTCGAACGGCTGATCGGTCTGCGAGCCGATGGCGATGAAGTCGGCGATGTCGTTGCCGGCCGAGAAGCTGTCGCCCTCGCTGCGGAACAGCAGCACCCGCACGGCCTCGTCGGTCCGGGCCTGTTCGGTCGCCTCCGACAGCGCCGCATACATCGCCTGGGTGATGGCGTTCTTCTTCTCCGGCCGCGCCAGCGTCACCGTCAGTACGCCGTCGGCCAGTTGGGTCTTGATGTGATCCGTCACGTCTCGGGTTCCTGTCTGGTCAAGGTCCACCAGTCCACGCCGTCGGCGTCGCGCCTGCGCGACACCCGGCCACGGTGGAGCAGATAGTTGAGATGCGCCAGGCTTTCGCCCGTCGCCATGCCTCTGACGCCGTCGCCGACCGGGCGGGCGAACAGGGCCGAAAAGACGTCGACGGCCCGGCATGGCTGGCGCAGCGTCCGCTCCAGACGCTTCAGCGCCGTCCGGTGTCCCCGGATCAGGCCATCCAGACGCGCCTGCACGCCCCGGAACGGCTCGCCGTGCGAGGGCAACACCAGCACCTCGTCCGGAAACACCGTCTTCATCCGCTCCAGCGAGTCGAGCCAGTCGCCCAAAGGATCGGCGTCCGGCTCGGTCGGCCAGACCGACACATTGGAGGATATCTTCGGCAGGATCTGATCGCCGCCCAGCACGATCCCGTCCGCCTCGCGCCACAGGCAGGCGTGTTCGGGACTGTGGCCCTCTCCGACGACCACCCGCCAGTCCCGCCCGCCAATGCTCAGCCGGTCGCCCTCGCGCATGCGGACAAACCCCGCGGGCATCGGCGAGACGACGCGCCCGAACTGGCCATAGCCGCTCCGGTAACCCTCGACCTGATCCTCGTCCCAGCCCGCCGCCCGATAGAAGACGGCGCCGTCCTCCGGCGCGGTGCGCCCGGTATCGGCCAGCAGCATTCGGGCGGTGACGTATTCCAGCCGGGTCATCACCAAAGACGCGGCGAACCGCTCGCATAGCCAGCCGGCCAGACCGATGTGGTCTGGGTGCATGTGGGTGCAGATCACGCGCGTGACCGGCTTACCCTCCAGCGGGCCGGCCAGCAGCCGCTCCCAGTCCTCGCGGCTGCCGGGCAAATCCAGACCGGTGTCGATCAGCGCCCAGCCGTCCCCGTCCCGCACGGCGTAGACATTGATGTGGTTCAGGGCCATCGGCATGGCCAGCCGCATCCAGAGAATGTCCGGCGCGATCCCGACCGCTTCGCCCGGCGTCGGCGGCGACGGCCACGGATAGGTCAGGCCCCGCTCTTCACGCGCCGCCCCGTCCAACTCCGTCAAGGCCAGTCCGTCCGCCAAGTCCGTCTCCAATCGAAACTCAGGCGAAGATAGGCCCAAGCCGGGACCGGCGTCCAGCACTGCGGGCGCGGCCTTGACCGCGCCACAACCCCTCGCCAAGGGTTCGGGAACGGATTTGATGCGGAGTATCGAAGTGTTTCACAAGACGTTGCTCACCCTGATCAGCGGCGCGACAGCGCTGGTGCTTCTGTCTGTCCAGCCCGCGATCGCCCAGGACGGCACCGGCGACGACCGGTCCGGCATGACGGGCCAGTCCCGTGAAGCCGCTCGCGGCGAAGACGAGCCGCGCGGTGGGCGGCAGAACCGCCGTGGCGCTGCCGCGGCGCCGACGTCGGAAGACAACAAGGCGGCCGCCCAGGCCTTTTTGACCGCCGCCGCCGTCGATTGCCGGGTGTCCGAAGCCACGCTTCTGGGCGTCACCGCGGAGCAGCACTCGACCTATGAGGCGATCTGCGCCGAGGGTCCGGGCTACCTCGTGGTGGGTTCCACGCCGCCCCAGACCTTCAACTGCCTCGAGCTCGCGGGCCAGGCCGAAACCAGCCGCCTGCGCGACCCGACGGCCGACGTCGGTCAGCAGTGCACCCTGCCGGTGAACCTGGACCCCCTGCCCGTTCTGACGACCTACGCCCGCCAGGCCGGCATCGACTGCACCGTCGATCAGGCCGCCGCCATCGGCAAGAACAACGCCGGCAAACTGATCTTCGAAATCGGTTGCGCCGACCGCGGCGGCTACTGGATCGAAAAGGCCGACGACAGTTGGAAGACGTCGCCGTGCTGGGCCCTGTCCCTGCAGGGCGCGTCCTGCCGATACTCCACCGAGGCCGAAACCCTTGGCGGCTGGAGCACCGTCCTCGCCGGCACCGAGGCGGCGTCGTGCGACGTCCAGCAAGCCCGCCGCGTCGGCCGCGACGCCCAGGGCCTCACGGTCTATGAAGTGAAGTGCGGCGCCGGAGATGGCTATTTCGCGCGCGTCGGCGACACGTACACGGCCCAGCGCGTCCAGGCATGCGCCACCCCCGAGGCGGCGGCCGTCGCCGGCGGCTGCACGCTGACCACGGCCGCCACGGCGCCCGCCCCGACCGGACAGTAGAACAGTCGATAGCGGCGCCGGGTCGCGGGAATCCGTCCGCCGATGGCGCGGCGCGCATCGACACGGGCCGGGAACCCCGGTTTCTATTGACGTCACAGGCCGCAGCGCGGCTAGTTGTTCACCCCACGGCCTTCAGGGAATTGATCATGTCCATGCTTACGAAACTCGCCGGAGCCGGGCTCGCGCTCGGCTTGGCCCTTTGCGGGGGGAGCCTTGCATCCGCCCAGACGACACCGGGGCAGGATGCCGCCGTGGCGAGGGATCTCCGGTCCGGCGTCGCGGCGAGCGCGCGCCAGTCGTTCGACACCGGGCGGCTGGAACGCGGACTCCGGGGTTCGGAGCGGAGCGCACGCACCGAGACCGAGATCGCGACGGCGACCCGCGCGGCGCTGACCGGCGCCGGCGTGAGCTGCACGCTGACCACCTCGACCGAAATCGGCCAGCTTGAGAACGGCGGCTACCTTTACGAGGCGGCCTGCGCCAACGGCCCGGGCTTTCTGGTGACGGATGGCGAAACCACCGAAGCGTTCGACTGCCTCAAACTGGCCTCTTCGCACCAGCTGAACCCGCCCGCGGAAGGCGAGACCGGGACGCTTTGCCGACTGCCCGCGAATCAGGACCGTGCGGCCATGGTCGCGCCCGTGGCCAACGCGGCCGGAGTTCCCTGCAAGGTCGACAACGCCCTGTTCATGGGGGAGACCGGCGACGCCAAGGGCCGCTACGAGATCGGATGCGAAGGCGCCGACGGCTATTGGGTCGACATCGACGCTGCCGGAACCGCGACCCGCACCTCATGCCTGACCGTCACCGCCAACGAGGGCGCGTGCATCTACACCAACCCCGAGGAACAGCTGGCGACGATCCGCACCCGCTTCGCAGGCGCGGACCAGACGGACTGCACGATCGAACAGGGCCGCGGCGTCGGCGCGACGCCGACCAGCGAATTCTATGAAGTGAAGTGCGCCGGCGGTCAGGGTTATATGGTCCGCGCCAGCCTCGCCGGCGAGTTTGAGCAGCTCTACGCCTGCGCCGAAGCCGACGGCATCGCCGGCGGCTGCAAGCTGACCGACCTGTCGGCCCTTCGGTCGAGCCTGAGCGAACGCCGCAAGGCTCAGCTCAATTCCGTAGGCGTGTCCTGCACCTCGACCTCCGAAATCAAGATCGGTCAGGAACGCGGCGAAGATGGCCGCGAGGTCGTCGAGTTCGGTTGCGCCGAGCTTCCGCTTGGTCTGATCGCCTACCTTCCGGCCGAGGGCAATGACGACGTCCTCGTCCAGGATTGCATCGCCGCCACCCTGCGGGGCGTCGTCTGCCAGACGACCCCGGTCGAGACGGTCCGGGCCGCCCTCACCGCCTCGCTGAAGGCCGGCGGCACCGAGTGCGCGGTCACCGAGTTCAAGAGCAAGGGCTCGCTGGGCGAGGGTGTCGGCGACAGTGTCGAAGTCAAATGCGCGGATGGATCCGGCTACCTCGCCGATGTCCCCGCCAACCGCAACGCGCCGTCTTCCGCCCGCCCCTGCGCCGGTCTGCCGGCCTCGGAGCAGTGCAGGCTCTAGACCCTGACATCCGGGAAAAACCGAGGGCCCGCGGAATCATCCGCGGGCCCTTTGTTGTTCCTGCTTCACAGCCCTGTCCATTAAGCCGTAGCCTCACCCCATGCGCATCGCCACCTGGAACGTAAACTCGGTCAACGCCCGCCTGCCGACGGTGCTGGAGTGGTTGGAAGCGGCCCGGCCGGACGTCGCCTGCCTGCAGGAAATCAAATGCATCGACGAGAAATTCCCGCGCGAGGCCTTTGAGAGCCTCGGCTACAATGTCGAGACGCATGGGCAGAAGAGCTACAACGGCGTCGCCCTGCTTTCGAAATATCCGCTGTCCGATATCCGGCGCGGCCTGCCCGGCGTCGACGCCTCGGGTTTCGAGGCGGATGCGGAACAGTCCCGCTACATAGAGGCGGTGATCGAGGCGCCCCGCCCGGTCCGCGTGGGGTGCATCTACCTTCCCAACGGCAATCCGCTCGGCACCGAGAAATTCGCTTACAAGCTGGCCTGGTTCGACCGGCTCCACGCCCATGCACGCGACCTGCTGGCGCTCGAGGAGCCCTTCACCCTGTGCGGCGACTACAATGTCATCCCCACGCCGGAGGACGCGCGAAACCCGTCCGCCTGGACCGGCGACGCCCTGTTCCAGCCCGAGACCCGGGCCGCCTTTCGGGCCATGCGCCATCTCGGTCTGTCCGACGCCGGCGAACTGGGCGGACAGCCCCCCGGGACCTTCACCTTCTGGGACTATCAGGCGGGCGCCTGGCAACGCGACCACGGCATCCGCATCGACTTCCACCTGCTGTCGCCGCAGGCCGCCGACCGCTTCCAGTCGATCGAGACCCACCGCGACGCCCGCGACATGGACAAACCCTCGGATCACGTGCCGGTCGTCATCGAGCTGGAAGACTGACCATGGCCGAGGTGCTCCGGGTCATCCTGCTGGTGGCGCTGGCGGCGGCGGCGTTGACGACGGCGATCCTGGTCCTCGTGTGGTGGATGGAGCCGGTGCGCCGCATGCGCCGCGCGCTGCTCAAGTCGCTGGGCGCCACGCCCGAGGCCGAAGCGTTGTCCCCGGCCGAGGGCCGCGCCGCCGGTCTCGACTTCGACGGCGCCCAGGTGGCGGTGCTGTGGAACCGCGGCGCGACGGGGCTGGTCTACGCCTTCGACGAGATCGACGGCGGCGAGATCATCGTCGATGGCCATGTCGTCGCCCGCGTCCGCCGCGGCGAGACGCGCAAGTCGCTGGACGTGCTGGCGCCCGACGCCGAACAGGTGGTGCTGCGGCTGATGTTCGGCGACGCCCGGCACCCGGAGTTCGAACTGGCCCTGTGGGACGCCACCCTGCCGGTCCAGACCAGTTCGCCGGGCGAGGCCCTGCGGCTGGGCCGGCGCTGGCTGTCGCATCTCGAGGCGCTGTTGAAGGGTTGAGGCGTTCGCCCTTCCGCCCCCGCCGCGGGAACGCTAGAAGCCCCCATCCCCTTGTGACCGAGTAACCCGGAGCGCCCGCCGTGGCCCGTCTGTTCGACGCCTACATCATCGCCGACTGGACCGCCGCCGAGGGCAAGAAGCTGGGCGACCAGTCGATCTGGATCGGAGTGGCCAAGCGCGACGTCCGCTTCCGCCTGTATACCGAAACCCACAATGCCGCCACGCGGGCCGAGGGCGAGGCCCTGCTCGCTTCGCTGCTGGCCGAGCACCGAAAGCGTGGCGATCGGGTGCTGGTCGGGTTTGATTTCAACTTCGGCTATCCGGTGGGGACCGCGGATCGGCTCAAGCTGACCGGAACGCCGTGGCAGGCGATGTGGAAATTCATCGCCGCCAATGTCGTCGACAAGGCGGACAACACCAACAACCGCTATCAGGTCGCGGCCAAGATCAACCGGCTGATGACCGACAACGCCTGGCCGATGTGGGGCGCGCCGGCCAAACAGGCGCAGCGCTGGCTGACCACGACCAAGCCGCCGGCTGGTTCCGGCGCCGACATCCCCGAGTTCCGCGCCACCGAAATCGCGGTGCGCAAGGGCAAGCTGCAGCCCAAGAGCGTCTGGCAGATGCATGGCGCCGGCGCCGTGGGCGGCCAGACCCTCGTCGGCATCCCCGCCGTCCGCCGCCTGCTCGAAAGCCTCGGCCCCTCGGGCGCCGTCTGGCCGTTCGGCACCGGCTGGCGCGCGCTGGAGCCGGCGGACGTCGAACCTCTGTCCGCCCTCGTGGTGGAGGTCTGGCCGTCGATGTTCGAGGGAAAGCCGACCCCCGGCGAGTTCAAGGATCAGGCCCAGGTCCGGTCGACCGCCGAGGCTCTGGCGAAAATCGACGAAGCCGGCGACCTGTCGAAGGCTTTCGCTCCGCCCAAGGGCGCGGATGAAGCGCTGATCGCCCAGGTCGAGCAGGAAGAGGGCTGGATTCTGGGCGCCTGATCCCTACATCTGCCGATGTGGCCGTCGCACCGCCGACGATTGTCCGAAGTGTCCGAAAGTGTCCCACGAAATTTTCGCGGGCCAGGACAGTTTTCCCGCCCGCTGACCGGGCGGGGGGGACGAAGCGTTACCTTTGATGACGCCTTGTTACCGTCGCGGGGTTGAAACCCCGGGCCGCCGGTTCCATTGAAAGCGCCACCCGCCAGAAACGCCTCAGGAGCCCCGCCCATGACCGTCCGCGTCGCCATCAACGGTTTCGGCCGCATCGGCCGTCTCGTCCTGCGCTCGATCGTCGAGCATGGCCGTCGCGACATCGAGGTGGTGGCGATCAATGATCTGGGGCCGGTGGCGACCAACGCCCATCTGCTAAAATACGATTCGGTGCACGGCCGCTTCCCGGGTCCGATCGAGCATGGCGAAGACTGGATCGACGTCGGCCTGGGCAAGATCAAGGTCACGGCCGAGCGTGACCCGGCCAACCTGCCGTACGCCGAGCTGAAGGTCGACATCGCCTTCGAATGCACCGGGATCTTCACCTCGAAGGACAAGGCTTCGGCCCACCTGAAGGCCGGCGCCAGGCGGGTGCTGGTCTCGGCCCCGGCCGAGGGCGCCGACAAGACCATCGTCTACAAGGTCAACCACGATGTCCTGACCGCCGACGACATCGTCGTCTCGAACGGTTCGTGCACCACCAACGCCCTGGCCCCGGTGGCCAAGGTGCTGAACGACCTGTTCGGCATCGAGCGCGGCTATATGACGACGATCCACAGCTACACCGGCGACCAGCCGACGCTGGATACGATGCACAAGGATCTGTACCGGGGCCGCGCCGCCGCCCTGTCGATGATCCCGACCTCGACCGGCGCGGCCAAGGCCCTCGGCCTGGTGCTGCCGGCGCTGAAGGGCAAGCTGGACGGCTCTTCGATCCGCGTGCCGACGCCGAACGTCTCGGTCGTCGACCTGAAGGTCGTGGCCGGCCGCGAGGTGACGGTGGACGAGATCAACGCCGCCCTGCAGGCCGCCGCCGACGGGCCGATGAAGGGGGTGCTGTTCACCACCGACGAGGCGCTGGTGTCGAGCGACCTGAACCACATCGCCGCCTCCTCGACCGCCGCCCTGCCCCAGACCCAGGTGGTCGACGGCAAGCTGGCCCGGGTGCTGAGCTGGTATGACAACGAATGGGGCTTCGCGACGCGGATGGCCGATACGGCGCTGGTGATGGCGAAGTTCATCTGATGGTGGTGGCGGGCCGGATTGCGGGTCTTGTGCTTCTCGTGGCGCTCGGCTCAGTGATCGGTCGCCACTACAGTGAAATCAGCCTTGCCCGTTGGCTGGCGCAGGCCTGGCTGCCGGTCTGCGCGATATTGGCGGTCTGCATTGCTTTCGTGGGCGCCCGCCCCGTGACGAAGGCGATGTCACGCTACGAAACGACGCCGCCGTCGTTGTCAGGCGAGCGGCTCTTCCTCGGCATCCTCGGCGTTGCGCTTGCGACGCTGGTATCCAACTTCATGCTGCTCGTCGGCATCCTTACCGGGTAGATTGAATGACCTTCCGCACCCTCGACGACGCCCCCTCCCTCGCCGGCAAGACCGCGCTGGTGCGCGTGGACTTCAATGTGCCGATGGAAGGCGGGAAGGTGACCGAGGACACCCGGCTGCGGGTGGCCATCCCGACCATCGAGACGCTGCGCGACGCCGGGGCGAAGGTGGTCCTGCTGGCGCATTTCGACCGGCCCAAGGGCCAGCGGGTTCCGTCGATGAGCCTGCGGCCGGTGGTCGACGATCTGGAGCGGCTGCTGGGCGCCCCGGTGCGGTTCGCCGAGGACTGCGTCGGCGAGGACGCCAAGGCAATGATCGCCGACGTCGACGCCGGCGGGGTGGTGCTGCTGGAGAACGTCCGTTTCCACGCCGGGGAAGAGAAGAATGATCCGGCCTTCGCCGCGCAGCTGGCCGAACTGGGCGACGTCTATGTCAACGACGCCTTCTCGGCGGCGCACCGGGCCCATGCCTCGACCGAGGGGCTGGCGCGGCTGCTGCCGGCCTATGCCGGGGAGTCGATGCGGCGCGAACTGGACGCCCTGGATGCGGCCTTGGGCAATCCGCAGAAGCCGGTGTTGGGCATCGTCGGCGGGGCCAAGGTCTCGACCAAGCTGGACCTGCTGAAGAATCTGGTCGGCCAACTGGACCGGCTGGCCATCGGCGGCGGCATGGCCAACACCTTCCTGTTCGCCCAGGGCGTCGATATCGGCGGCTCGCTGGCGGAAAAGGACATGGCCGACACCGCCCACGAAATCCTGGCCGAGGCCGAGGCGAAGGGCTGCGAAATCCTGCTGCCCATCGATGTGGTGGTGGCGACCGAGGTCAGGCCGGGGGCGGAGACCCGCACCGTGCTGGCGCGCGAGGCGATCGGCGACGAGGAGAAGATCCTCGATGCAGGCCCGCTGACGGTCGAGAAGCTGGTCAAGGCCATGGCCCTGTCGCGGACGCTGATCTGGAACGGCCCGCTGGGCGTGTTCGAGGTGCCGCCGTTCGACGCGGCCACGGTCAAGGCGGCGCAGGCGGCGGCGCAGCTGGCGAAGACCGGAGCCCTGGTCGCCGTAGCCGGCGGCGGCGACACCGTCGCGGCCCTGCATCACGCGGGCGTCGCGGACGACATGACCTTCGTCTCGACCGCCGGCGGCGCCTTCCTGGAATGGATGGAGGGCAAGCCCCTGCCGGGCGTGGAGGCCCTGGGCGTCGTCTGACGGAACCTCTGTTACAATGCGTGACTTCCAGCCGCTGCGGAGCTAGATGAGCCGCAAACTGACAATGAGTGAGGAGAACTCCATGGATTTGGCGGCGCTCAACGC
>JAXHTU010000067.1:0-15469 GCA_034189955.1 Pseudomonadota bacterium
TTCTGGCGCTCGCCGTTCTGGCGTTCGTCATTGTCGCGCTGGCGCGCCTCGGCGGCGGCGACGCGGTCGGCCTCGGCCTTTTCGGCGGCCATGATGGCGGCGGCCTGGGCCCCGGTCTCGTCCTCGAAATCGATGTCGAAGCCCTGGCCGGCCAGTTCGCGCTGGGCGATCTCGGACACCGGACGCGAGGGCTGCAGGGCGCGCAGGACGCGGAAATAGTGTTCGGCGTGCTGGGTGTAGTTCTCGGCCAGCACCCGGTCGCCGGCGGCCGAGGCGTCGCGCGCCAGCTGCATGTAGCGCTCATAGACGGTCTGGGCATTGCCGCGGACCTTGATGTTCTCGGGCCCTTGCGAGTCCCACGAACGGTTCGGGTTGGTGGCGTTGGCGTTGTTGTTGCCGCCGCCGCCGGGCTTTCTGTTGCGTCCGCGCTGACGCTTCATGCCCTTGAAATCTCTCATCGGACGCTCGTGCTTTGTATGAGGGACGGTCCGGGGCGAAGGCCGCCGGCGCTGTCCGTCTGGTCGTTCCGCTTCGTTCCGGGGCCAATCCCCGCTGACGATGTGATCGGAAATCCGTTGTCGGCCCGTGGTCCGCCCGATCAAATGATCAGACCGTCACTGTCCCGGGCGCGCGTGGATGGGCCTGAAGCGGTCCAAGGCGTGCGTTTTGGGTGGGAGACAGACGAAGACTTAGCCTGTGCGCGGGCGGTTTCCAAGGGGTTTGTTTGGAAGCGGGGAGGCCCCGGTTACATCTTCGGGACGGGGTTGGTCCTCGGATCGGGGCCGTTCGTGACGACGCGGTCGCGGTCGGACAGGTCCTTGACGACGATCACCTTGTCGAAGCCGGCGGCCTCGAACAGGGCCTTGACCTGCGGGCCCTGGTCCCAGCCGATCTCGACCGCGAACAGGCCGTCGGGGCGCAGGATGCGGCGGATCTCGGGGGCCAGTTCGCGATAGGCCTGCAGGCCGTCGGGGCCGCCGTCGAGGGCCAGATGCGGGTCGTGGTCGCGCACCTCGGGGTCGAGGCCGGGGATGTCGCCGGAGGGGATGTAGGGCGGGTTGGAGACGACCACGTCGAAGCTGTGGTCGGGGAAGCCGGCGGCCCATTCGGTGCGCAGGAACGCAGCCCGGTTGTCGAGCTCGAGGTTGGTCGCATTCTCCCTGGCCACGGCGAGGGCCTCGAACGAGATGTCTGTGCCGACGCCGCGGGCGCCGAAGCGTTCGGCCAGGGTCGCCAGCAGGATGGCGCCGGAGCCGGTGCCCAGATCGATCATCTCGAAGGCCTTGTGGGGCGGACAGGCCAGCAGGACGACGTCGAGGATGGCCTCGGTGTCGGGGCGGGGGCTGAGCACGTCGGGGGTGACGTTCAGCATGATCTTCCAGAAACCCTTCCGGCCGAGGATGCGCGAGACCGGCTCGCGGCGCAGGCGGCGTTCGACGAAGCCGTCCAGCGCGGTCTGCTGGTCGGGCGTCACGGCGCGGTAGGGGTCGGTCAGGATGTCGGTGCGCGAACAGCCGGCGGCGACCTCGAGCAAAAGGCGGGCGTCGATCGAGGGGCTGTCGATGCGGCCTTCCTTGAGGGTCGCGGCGGCGGCCTTCCAGGCGGTCAGCAGGGTCGGGGATGCGGCGGCGTCGGTCATGCTCTGGCCTTGGCGCGGGTTTGCGCGGATATCAAGCGGAACGGCGCCGGAACGCCGTGGGTATGGAGCCGTTGTGGCCAGGATGCAGAAGCGCTCTGAAGCAAGCGGCGGCCTCGGGCTGTGGGGCCTGATCGGCTCGGTGGCCGGCGGGCTGGCGGCCGGGGCCGGGGCGGCGCACCTGCTGTACCGGCACGGCCACAGATACGGGCTGGAGCTGCGCAAGGAGCGGCCGGCGCCGCTTCCGCCGCGCGTCCCGACGCCGGAGGATTTCGAGGCGAAGGAGCCGGGCCGCGGGCGGCTGGCGCAGCGGCCCGAGCATATTCCGCACAAGGGTTGGGTCGACATCTTCTGGCGCGTCGGGGCCTCCTATTTCGGCGACCGGGTCGGCTTCGTCGCCGGGGGCGTGACCTTCTTCGTCGTGCTGTCGCTGTTCCCGACCCTGGCCGCCTTCGTCACCCTGTACGGCCTGTTCGCCGATCCCGCCGACGCCTGGGGGCGGCTGCAGTTCCTGTACGGCGTCCTGCCCTCGGGCGTGGCCCAGTTCCTCGGCGGCGAGATGCAGCGGCTGGCCGAGAACGCCACCACCACCCTGACCTTCACCCTGGTCTGGACCCTGGCCCTGTCGCTGTGGACCGCCAATGGCGCGATCAAGGTGCTCTTCTACGGCCTCAACATCGCCTACCACGAGGTCGAGCAGCGCAATCTGATCAAATACAACCTCATCTGCATGGCCTTCACCGTGAGCGGCCTGCTCAGCATCCTGCTGGCGGCGGGTCTGATCGTCGGGGTGCCGGTGGTGCTGGGGGTGTTCGGCCTGGCCGAGGAGTGGGCCTATCTGGCGCCGTTGCGCTGGCCGGTGCTGGGCGCCGTCTATGTGGCGGCCCTGACGGTGGTCTACCGCTTCGGGCCCTGCCGGCAGAAGGCGCGCTGGCGCTGGCTGACGCCGGGGGCGATCTTCGCCGCCCTGCTGAGTCTGACCCTGTCGCTGGTGTTCAGCTGGTATCTGCAGACCTTCGTGCGCACGGCCTCCTACGGTCCGCTGGCGGCGATGATGGGTTTCCTGCTGTGGACCTGGCTGAGCGTGCAGATCATCCTGATGGGGGCCGAGCTCAACGCCGAGGTCGAGCACCAGACGGCGATCGACACGACCACCGGCGACCAACGGCCGATCGGCGAGCGGGGGGCGGTGGTGGCCGATACGGTCGGGCCGCGGCGCGGCAATCCGGCGGCGCTGGCCTTCACCCTGAAACATGCCGAGGCCCTGTCCGACCGGCTGATGAAACGGCGCATCCGCAGCCGCTGAGGCGGTCGTTGGCGCTTCGCCAACGGACGGGCGTGGTCGTTGGCGAAGGCGAGGCGGCGCTCTCCGTATCCGGCGTGGCGCGGCGGGCGGCGTGTCCGCAGGGTCGGGGCCTCGGAGGTCCGGTGGTCGGGCCTCTCCCGCTCGAGAGACCGCTGATGACCCGCCTGCCCCTGATCGCCCTCGCCGCCGCCGCCGCCCTGCTGGCCCCGACCGGCGCCGCCCTCGCCCAGAGCCCGGTCGACAACTCGGTGTCCCTGACGTTCGAGACCGGCGCCCGGACCGGGACGGTCATGGTCGCCCTGTTTGACTCCGAGGCCGCCTATTCGGGCGGCGGACGGCCGGTCGCCCAGATCCTGGTCGACGTCGCGGCGGGTGAGCGCACCGCCACCTTCGAGGGCTTGCCCGCCGGCGACTATGCGGCCCGGTCGTTCCACGACGTCAACGGCGACGGCGAGATGAACACCAATCCGTTCGGCCTGCCGATCGAACCCTACGCCTTCTCCAACAACGCCGTCGGCAACATGGGCCCGGCCAGCTGGGAGCGGGCCCGCTTCTCGGTGTCGGGCGCCACGGCCCAGACCATCGTGCTTCGCTGAGGAGGGGACGATGATCGCTTCCCGCCGCCACTTCCTGATGGGCGCCGCGGCCCTGTCGGCCGCCGTCGTCACCCCGGAGACCGTCCGCGCCATGGCCGCCCAGGAGGCCGCCGCCGACTGGGCCCTCGCCACCGCCGATCTGGAGGCCGACGTCGCGCCCCGCGTCCTGCGGCTGGTGCATGGCCGGGCCCCGGCCGGGCTGGCCGGGACGCTGTTCCGCAATGGACCGGGCAAGTTCCGGCGGCCAGGCGGCAGCGCCACCCACTGGTTCGACGGCGACGGCCTGATGCGGGCGTTCCGCGTCGCCGACGGCGAGGCGACGCTGGAGGCCCGCTTCGCCGACACGCCGAGGCGCCGCCACGAGAGCGCCATCGACGCGGTGGTGACGCCGGGCTTCGGCACGGTCGGCGACGCCCGCGCCCGGGTCGGCTCCAACGACGACGCCAACGCCGCCAACACCGCGGTCATGACGGCCGGGGACGAGGTCTGGGCCCTGTGGGAGGGCGGCTCGCCCATGGCGATGGCGGCGTCCGACCTGTCGACGCGCCGCTTCGTGACGCTGCGCGACGACCTCAAGGGCATGCCGTTCCAGGCCCATCCGCGCTACGACCCGGACGGCACGATCTGGAACATCGGCCTGAACGGCGGCAAGGCGGTGATCTGGCGGCTGAACCCGGACCGCGGCCTGCGCGCGGCCGAGGTCATCGACCTGCCCCGGGCCAGCTATATGCACGACTTCACGGCCACGGCGCGGCACCTGATCCTGGTGCTGCAGCCGTGGGTGTTCGACCACGGCGGCATGCCCTACGCCTCGCAGTTCGCCTGGCGGCCGGAGCTGGGCACCCAGGTGCTGGTGATCGACAAGGCCGACCTGTCGCGGCGGCGGATCTTTGAACTGCCGGCCTTCAGCTATTTCCATCTCGGCGACGCCTGGGAAGACGGCTCGGGGACGATCCGCTTCGATGTGGCGGCCGGCAAGGACGTGGCCTTCGCCGTCGAGGGGGCGCGGGTGCTGGTCGAACAGCGGGGAACCGTGCCCGGGGAGCCGGCGGTGCTGTCGCTGGTCACCCTGCACGCGGACGGCCGGGCGGAGATCGTCGGCTCGGGCGTCACGGGGGAATTTCCCAAGGGCGACCCGCGCCGGGCCGGCCTGCCGCGCCGCCTGACCGCGCATGTCGCCGGCGAGACGTCCGGACGGCCGCTGCCGACCGGCTGGGCGGTGCACGACTGGGACACCGGACGGTCCGACGCCTTCCATTTCGGCGACCGGCAGATCACCGAAGAGGCGCTGTTCGTGCCCAAACCGGGGCGGTCGGCGGAATCGGACGCCTGGCTGGTGGCGCCGTCGATCAACCTCGCCGAGGGGGTGACGGAGCTGCATGTGTTCGAGGCCGCCCGCGTGGCCGACGGGCCGGTGGCGAGCTGGCGCGCCGACGTGGCCCTGCCGGCCGGCTTCCACGGCTGCTGGGCCGGCTAATACCAGCCGGCTTCGCGCAGGGCCCGGGCGTAGCGGCGGCTGACGGGGGCGACGAGCCCGCCCTCGAGCGTCAGGGCGGCCCGGCCGTCGCCGCGGCTGGCCTCGCGCACGGCGTCGCGGGCCACCCACCAGCTGCGGTGGGTGCGCGCCCCCTCCAGCCCTTCCAGCTCGGCCACGGCGTCGGACAGCCGCATCAGGATCAGATCCGAGCCGCGGTCGGTGTGCAGGCGCAGATAGTGGTCCTCGGCCTGGACCGCGTGCAGCGTGGCGCCGCGCAGTTTCGGCGGCAGGCGATCGAGAAAGCGGGCGGGGGCGATCCCGCCGGCGCCGGCATGGGTCTGGACCGGGACGGCACGGCCCATGAAGACGTTGACGGCGCTGAGGGCGACGGTGACGACCAGCACGGGTCCGACGAAGCCGGCGAGCCGGCTGACCGGATAGATCAGGCCTTCGAACACGAGGCCGGTGAACAGCCAGACCAGCACCACCACCGGCCCGGCGATGGCCGCCGACATCGCCGCCACCGTCAGCCACGGCTGCTCGTCCGGATCGAGCCGGTCGCCGATCATGCGGGAGCACAGGCCGCCCCAGAGGGCGCCGGCGAGGATCAGCGGCGCCCAGTAGGCGAAGCGCAGCCAAAGCGGCACGCCAGCGGTGCCGAAGGCGCCGGTCAGGGCGAGGAGGGCGGCGGCGCCGAGCGCCACGCCGAGGTTCCGGTCGAAGCGGGCGCGCAGCCGGCCCGGCGGATCATCGGGCCTCGCCATCAGTCGGGCCGGCCGCCGGGGCCGCAGACGGCGCGGAAACCGGCGGCGGCGAAGCGGACCATGTATTCGCCGGCGGTGTCGAGATCGCCGGAGCGGCACAGCCCCCCCGACAGCCGGTCCAGACGACCCGTCTCGCCCAGCGTCAGGGTCAGGGCCCCGGAGAGGTTGTGATAGCCCCAATACAGATCCTGCTCGCGCGCCTCGGGCAGGACGCGTTTGATCAGCTCGATCAGCCGCCGGGCGGTGGGGTCGAAATAGCGGGTCATGATCTCGCCGCCGAACATCGGATTGGCGTTGGTCTGGGCCACGAGCGCGGCGTAGTGTTTCCACCCCGGTCCGCCCTTCAACGCCCATTCGAAGGGCGAATGCAGGAAGGCGGCGAGCAGCCCCTCCAGGGTCATGTCGGCGCCGGCCGCCTCGGCATAGCGATTGATGGCGTTGACCCGGTCGCTGTTCCAGACCTCAGCCCGGCGCAGGAAGACGGCGTCGAACAGGGCCCGCTTGGCCCCGAAATAATAGTGCACCAGGGCGGTGTCGACGCCGGCCTCGCGCGCCACCTCGCGGATGGTGACGCCGTAGAAGCCGTGTTTCGAGAACAGGTCCTCGGCCGCGTCGAGGATCGACTCGCGGGTGTCGCCGGGCGCTCCGGCCTGCTTCTTCGAGGGCCGCCCCCGGCGCGCGGGCGGGGGGACTGCAGCGGCGGGGGCGTCGGGCCTGGTCATGGCCCAAGCTAGGCTGCGTCCGGCGGTCATGGCAACGGCGCCACAGTCCGCTTTCTCGCCGCCCGGGGGACAAGCGGCGCCGTTTGACAGCGGGTCGAAAACGGTTACGTTCCGGGAAAATCATTGAACGCTGAATAAAAAGCGTCCCCGGCTGGAAACACAGGAAAGAAGCTTCTCATGAACCGCTATATCAAGACCGCCCTGCTGGCGGGGGCCGCATGGAGCGCGCTCTCCACCCTCGCCGTGGCCCAGGACGCGCCGCCGCGGGATCCCGCCGTCGGCCTCGAGGACGTGATCGTCACGGCGCGTCGCACGGAAGAGGCGGCCCAGCGCACGCCGCTGTCGATCAGCGCCTTTTCCGGCGAGGCGCTCGAGCGTCAGGGGACCCGGGACGTCACCGACCTGCAAGGCGCGGTGCCGAACCTGAACATCGTCCAGGGCCGTGGCTCGTCGAACGCGACCAACATCTACATCCGCGGCGTCGGCCAGCCCGACGCGCTGCAGACCTTCGATCCGGCCGTCGGCGTCTATGTCGACGACGTCTATTTCAGCCGCATCCGCGGAACCCAGTTCGACCTGCTGGACCTGCAGCGCGTCGAGGTGCTGCGCGGGCCGCAGGGCACGCTCTACGGCAAGAACACCATCGGCGGCGCCCTGAAGCTGGTCAGCCGCACGCCCGACATGGGGCCCTATCTGAACGTCGCCGGCACGATCGGGGACTATAGCGAACAGACCCTGCGACTGAGCGGCGCCGCGCCGCTCACCGACACCATCGCCGTCGGCGGGGCGTTCATTTCCAGCACCCGTGACGGCTATGTCACCGATCCGGTCACGGGGGCCGAGTACAACGACAAGGACACTCTCGGCTTCCGCCTCGCCGCGGCGATCACGCCCAGCGACACCTTCCGGCTCGATCTCGCCGGCGACTTCAGCCGCGACGACGCCGGCCTGACCGTCGGTCGGGCGCTGGCGCCGCTGTTCCGCACCGATCTGCTGCTGGGTTCGGCCACCGTGCTGCAGCCGGCGCCGGCGGCCGGCAGCGAGTACAATTTCCAGACCCGGACGACGCCGGGTCTGCCGAACTCGACCGAGCTGGAGCATGCCGGCCTGTCGGCGACGGCGACCTGGACCCTGAGCGACGCCCTGACCCTGAAGTCGATCACGGCGTATCGCGATCTGTCCTACACCGACTACATCGACATCGACGCGACCCAGTTCGAACTGGGCGACGTCCTCGTCGGCGTCGATCAGGATCAGCTGAGTCAGGAGTTCCAGCTGGCTTATGACGACGGCGGTCCGATCACCGCCGTGGGCGGCGTCTATTATCTGAAGGAGAACATCGTCTCCCATCAGGAAGCCTATGGCGACGACATCTTCGCCCTCGCCGGGGCGCCGGTCGGCTTCACCCGCTTCATCGACGACGACCTCGAGACCGAAAGCTGGGCGGTGTACGGCAATGTCAGCTGGCGGGTGACCGAGGCGCTGCGGCTGTCAGGCGGCATCCGCTATACGGAGGAGTCGAAGGACTACGATCGCACCACCACCACCGACTGGACCATCCCGTCGCTGCTGGGCGGCCCGTTCGCCGGCTTCGACGCCCTGTTCAACCCGTTCCGGGCCGATCCGACCTTCGCCTTCACGGTGTCGGACACCTGGGAAGACGTGTCGCCGATGGCGTCGATCGACTACCAGATCTCGCCGGACGCCATGCTCTACGCGCGGGTCTCCAAGGGCTTCAAATCGGGCGGCTTCAACGGCCGGGCCAACAATCCGGGCGAGCAGCAGCCGTACGATCCCGAGACCGTGCTCAGCTATGAGATCGGGGCGAAGACCAGCTGGATGGACAACCGTCTGCGCGCCAATGTCGCCGCCTTCCACAACAAGTACGAGGACTTCCAGGCCCGCGTCTCGGACTGCGTGCCGAATCCCGCCGTGCCCGGCGGCGCCTGCGTCATCGCCCTGACGGTGCTGAACGCCGGTGAGCTGGACATCTCGGGCGTCGAGCTGGAGCTGGAGGCGCGACCGATCCCGGCCCTGACTCTCGACGCCCAGATCGGCTATCTGGACGCGGCCTATGGCGAGTTCGAAGAGACGCGGGTCGTGGGCGGCGCGCAGGTGGTTTACGACCGCAGCGGCCAGGAGCCGGCCTTCTCGCCCGACTGGACGGCCCGTCTGGGCGCCGCCTACGCCTTCGAACTGGGCGAATCCGGTCGGGTGACCGTCGGGGCGCAGAGCCGCTACCGCTCGGACATGGCCCTGGCCGTCGACAACGCCGACATCGTCACCGGCGCGGAATTCCCGGAAATGTTCCAGGACTCCTACTGGCTGTACGACGCCCGCGTGGTCTGGGAGAGCGCCGACGGCCGCTATACCGCCGGCGTGTACGGCCGCAACCTGTCGGACGAGGTCTACAAGACCGACGCCCAGGAGTTCTCGTCGGTCGCCGGCATCCGCAGCGCCTACTATGGCGCGCCGCGGACCGTCAGCCTGACGCTGACCGCCCGCTACTAGGCCGGTCCCGCACGCACGGGATCAGGGCGGCGGCTCAGTCATGGGCCGCCGCCCTTTTTCTTTTGCGTCTCGTCCCGGCCCCGCTACCGTTCCGCGCAACGAAAAAGACCAAGTCGAGGGAAAACGCCATGACCGCCACGGACGCCCCCATTGCCGGGCAACCGCCCGTCCGCCCGGGCTATCGCTACTATGTCCTGGCGATCCTGATCCTGGTCTACATGCTGAATTTCCTGGACCGGCAGATCATCGGCATCCTCGCCGCGCCGCTGAAGGAAGAGTTCGGACTGTCGGACAGCCAGTTCGGCCTGCTGGGCGGCATCGCCTTCGCCAGCGTCTATTCGACCCTCGCCATTCCGCTGGCCTGGCTGGCCGATCGCTACAGCCGGGTGTGGATCATGACCGGGGCGCTGGCGGTGTGGAGCGGCTTCACCGCCCTGTGCGGCGTGGCCACCTCCTTCACCCAGCTGTTCCTGTTCCGCATGGGCGTCGGCGTCGGCGAGGCCGGCGGCGTGGCCCCGGCCTATTCGCTGGTGGCCGACTATTTCCCGCCGCATCAGCGGGCCCGGGCGCTGGCCGGCTTCGCCTTCGGCATTCCGCTGGGCACGGCGGCGGGCACCCTGGTCGGCGGACTGCTGGCGGCGGAATACGGCTGGCGCACCGCCTTCATCGTCGTCGGCCTCGTCGGCGTCCTGCTGGCCCCGGTGCTGTTGTTCACCGTGCGCAATCCGACCCGCGGCGGGACGGATACGATCAAGACCGAGGCCGAATTGGCGGTCATCGCCGCCGCGCCGGTGGTCGGGTCCGGCAGGGCCGGCGCCATCGCCTCGCTCATCATGCTGGGGATCGGCGCGGGCTGCCTGATCCTGGCGGCCCTGAATCACTTCGTCGGTCTCGAACTGGGCAATGCGCTGGTCCTGGCCTTCGGCGGCCTGCTGGCCATGGTCATCGGCATCTCGCTGGCGATCGCCCGCCGCACCGCCTCGGCGGTCATTCCGAAGAAGAGCTTCTGGCTGCTGGCGCTCGGCGCGGCCTCCTCCTCGGTCTGCGGCTACGGCGTGGCCGGCTGGCTGCCGCTGTTCTTCATGCGCAGCTTCGGCCTGACCCTGTCGCAGACCAGCTGGTACTACGCCGGCATCGCCCTGATCGGCGGCACGCTCGGCATCTGGCTGGGCGGCGCCATCGCCGACAGGCTGTCGAAGCGCGGCAAGGGGGCCTATCCCCTGACCCCGGCCATCGCCTTCCTGATCTCGGCGCCGATGTTCGTCCTGGCGATGAATTCGCCCTGGCTGATCGGCCTCGTCATCCGCGGCGGCGGCACCAATGCGCAGCAGCTGATCCTCGCCTTCCTGATCTTCATCATTCCGACCGGGCTGAACCTGGCCTGGCTGGGGCCGATCACCGCCTCGGTGCAGCACCTCGTGCCGGCGCCGATGCGTTCGACCGCCTCGGCCCTGTTCCTGCTGATCAACAACCTGCTCGGGATCGCCGTCGGCTTCTATTATTTCGGCTGGATGAGCGACCTGCTGGCTCCGCGCTTCGGCGAGGAGAGCCTGCGCTGGGCCATCTACACCGGCATGGGCTTCTATCTGCTGGCGGCGGTGCTGCTGATCGGCGCGTCGCGGACGCTGAAGAAGGACTGGGTCGACTAAAGGCGCACACAGTTCATCGGAGGGCGGTTGCGCCTGCGAAGGCCCAGCCCCTATAAGCGCCGCAACTCCTCCCAGCAGTCCGGTGGCGCCTCTCCATGAACATTCACGAATACCAGGCCAAACAGGTCCTGAAGGGCTTCGGCGCTCCGGTCGCCGCGGGCGTCGCGGTCACCTCCGTCGACCAGGTCGAGGCCGCCGCGCGGTCGCTGCCCGGCCCGTTGTATGTCGTCAAGTCGCAGATCCACGCCGGCGGGCGCGGCAAGGGCAAGTTCAAGGAACTGGGCCCGGACGCCAAGGGCGGCGTGCGCCTGGCCTTCTCGGTCGAGGAGGCCGTGGCCCATGCCAGGGAAATGCTGGGCAACACCCTGGTCACCGCCCAGACCGGCGACGCCGGCAAACAGGTCAACCGCCTGTACATCGAGGACGGTGCCGACATCGAGCGCGAGCTGTACTGCTCGCTGCTGGTCGACCGCGCCCACGGCCGCATCGCCTTCGTCGTCTCGACCGAGGGCGGCATGGACATCGAAGCCGTCGCCCACGACACGCCCGACAGGATCCAGACCATCGTCATCGACCCGGAGACGGGCGTGACCGAGGCCGACATCGCCGCCATCAACGGCGCCTACGGCCTGACCGGCGCGGCGGCCGAGGACGGCAAGTCGCTGTTCCCCATCCTGTACAAGGCCTTTGTCGAGACCGACATGGACATGCTGGAGGTGAACCCCCTCATCGTGATGAAGGACGGCCATCTGCGCGTGCTGGACGCCAAGGTCAGCTTCGACGGCAACGCCCTGTTCCGCCACGACGACATCAAGGCCCTGCGCGACGAGACCGAGGAAGACGCCAAGGAGATCGAGGCGTCCAAATGGGACCTCGCCTATGTCTCGCTGGACGGCAACATCGGCTGCATGGTCAACGGCGCCGGCCTGGCCATGGCGACGATGGACATCATCAAGCTGTACGGCAAGGAACCCGCGAACTTCTGCGACGTCGGCGGCGGCGCCGGCAAGGACAAGGTCGCGGCGGCCTTCAAGATCATCACCGCCGATCCGAACGTCCAGGGCATCCTGGTCAACATCTTCGGCGGCATCATGAAGTGCGACGTCATCGCCGAGGGCGTGGTCGCGGCGGTGAAGGAAGTGGGCCTGAAGGTGCCGCTGGTCGTCCGCCTCGAAGGCACCAACGCCGAACTGGGCAAGAAGATTCTCAACGAGTCGGGCCTGACCATCCAGGCCGCCGACGACCTCGACGACGCCGCCCAGAAGATCGTCGCGGCGGTCGGTTGAGCCTCCGGGCCCGCCACCGACCGTCCCGCTGACCGAATAATCAGAGCAGACCCATGTCCATCCTCGTCGACAAGAACACCAAGATCATCGTCCAGGGCCTGACCGGCAAGACCGGCGGCTTCCACACCGAACAGGCGCTGGCCTATCACGGCACGAAAATGGTCGGCGGCGTGCACCCGACCAAGGGCGGCCAGACCTGGACCGGCTCGCACGGCGAGACCCTGCCGATCTACGCCTCGGTCGCGGAGGCGCGCGACGCCACCGGCGCCGACGCCTCGGTCATCTATGTGCCGCCGGCCGGCGCGGCCGACGCCATCATCGAGGCCATCGAGGCCGAGATCCCCTTCATCACCTGCATCACCGAGGGCATTCCGGTGCTGGACATGGTGCGGGTCAAGCGCCGGCTCGAGCGCTCGAAGTCGCGCCTGCTGGGCCCCAACTGCCCCGGGATCCTGACCCCGGACGAGTGCAAGATCGGCATCATGCCGGGCTCCATCTTCAAGAAGGGCAATGTCGGCATCGTCTCGCGCTCGGGCACCCTGACCTATGAGGCGGTGTTCCAGACGACCAACGAGGGCCTGGGCCAGACCACGGCCGTCGGCATCGGCGGCGACCCGGTCAAGGGCACCGAATTCATCGACGTGCTGGAGCTGTTCCTCGCCGACGACGAGACGCAATCCATCGTCATGATCGGCGAGATCGGCGGCGGGGCCGAGGAGGACGCGGCCCAGTTCCTGATCGACGAGGCGAAGAAGGGCCGCAAGAAGCCGATGGTCGGTTTCATCGCCGGACGGACCGCGCCCAAGGGTCGCACCATGGGTCACGCCGGCGCCGTCGTCTCGGGCGGCAAGGGCGATGCGGAGTCCAAGATCGCCGCCATGCAGGAAGCCGGCATCACCGTCTCGCCGTCCCCGGCCCGACTGGGCGCGACCCTCGTGGAAGTCCTCAAGGGCTAGGTTCGCGGCGGCTTTCGACACGAACACGGCCGCCGCAAACGGCGGCCGTGATGTCCCGGTTGTGGGGCAAGAAAGCGGGAAAATTCATCGAATTCGAGAGAATTTCGATCCTTTCGCCCCCATTCGGTCATGACCCATAAGGAAACAGCGCCTATATCAGCAGCGCTGGCTCCGCGCGGACGTGCGCGCGCCGCCCAAGGGACGCGACGAGAACAATGGCGGACGATGCCGGTCGGCTGAATCAGGTCTTTGCCGAGACCAGCTTCCTTTATGGCTCGAACGCCTCGTTCATCGAGGATCTGCACGGGAAATGGGCCGCCGACCCGAGCTCGGTCTCGAGCGAATGGCGCGCTTTCTTCGACCAGCTGCGCGACACGGCCGAGACGGTGATCGCCGCCGGCGGCGCGGGCGGCTGGGGCCGTTCCACCGCCTCCGAGCCCAGCGAGGCCGCCGCCGTCTTCGACGGTCGCTGGCCGGCCGCGAAGCCCGATCCGAAGAAGCCGGGCGTCGCTCCGGCCGCGCCGAAGGCCGAAGCCGCCCCGGCCGGGGGCGTCTCCAGCGAGGCCATCCGCGCCGCCGCCCACGACTCGATCCGCGCCCTGATGCTGATCCGCAGCTATCGCGTGCGCGGCCATCTGCAGGCGACGCTCGATCCGCTGGGCATCGAGCCGCCGACCGACAACCCGGAGCTGACGCCGGAGTTCTACGGCTTCTCGGAGGCCGATCTGGACCGGCCGATCTATCTGGACGGGGTGTTGGGCCTGCAGACCGGGACCATCCGCGAGGTGCTGACGATCCTCAAGCGCACCTACTGCGGCCACATCGGCATCCAGTTCATGCATATCGCCGAGCCGGAGGAGAAGAGCTGGCTGCAGGCCCGGTTCGAGGGGCCCGACAAGTTCGAGCAGAACGCCTTCACGAAGGAAGGCAAGCTGGCCATCCTGAACAAGCTGATCGAGGCCGAGGGCTTCGAGCGCTTCCTGCACAAACGCTTCCCCGGCACCAAGCGGTTCGGTCTGGACGGCGGCGAGGCCATGGTCCCGGCGCTGGAGCAGATCATCAAGCGCGGCGGGGCCCTCGGCGTCGACGAGATCGTGCTGGGCATGGCCCACCGCGGCCGGCTGAACACCCTGGCGGCGGTGATGGGCAAGCCCTATCGCGCCATCTTCCACGAATTCCAGGGCGGTTCGACCGTGCCCAGCGACATCGACGGCTCGGGCGACGTCAAATACCATATGGGCGCCAGCTCGGACCGCGCCTTCGACGGCAACAACGTCCACCTGTCGCTGACGGCCAACCCGTCGCACCTCGAGATCGTCAATCCGGTGGTGCTGGGCAAGGCGCGGGCGAAACAGGCCTTCGATATCCGCGAGGCCAACGCCGGCAAGCCCGAGGAGCAGTGGGCGCTGGACCGCACCAAGGTGGTGCCGCTGCTGATCCACGGCGACGCCGCATTCGCCGGCCAGGGCGTGGTCGCCGAATGCTTCGCCCTGATGGGGCTGAAGGGCTACCGCACCGGCGGGACGATCCATTTCGTCGTCAACAACCAGATCGGCTTCACCACCAGTCCGCGCAACTCGCGCAGCTCGCCCTATCCTTCGGATGTCGCCCTGATGGTCCAGGCGCCGATCTTCCACGTCAACGGCGATGACCCCGAGGCGGTGGTCTTCGCCGCCAAGGTGGCGACCGAGTTCCGGCAGAAATTCCACAAGGACGTGGTGGTGGACATGTTCTGCTACCGCCGCTTCGGCCACAACGAGGGCGACGACCCGACCTTCACCCAGCCGCTGATGTATTCGAAGATCCGCGCCCTGCCGTCGACGCGCGAGATCTACACCGAACGGCTGATCGCCGAGGGCGTCACCAGCCAGGCCGAGGTCGACGCCGAGGTGACCCGGTTCGAGGCCTTCCTCGACGCCGAATTCGAGGCCGGCAAGACCTTCGTGGCCAGGAAGGCCGACTGGATGGACGGTCAGTGGACCGGCATCGGCCAGCCCGACGGCGAGGAGCGCCGCGGCGAGACCTCGGTGCCGGCGGCGAAGCTGCTGGACCTCGGCCACCGGCTGACCACGCTGCCCAACGACGTCGACGTGCACAAGACGCTGAGGCGCGTCATGGACGGCCGGCGCGAGATGATCGCCAGCGGCGCCAACATCGACTGGGCCACGGCCGAGAGCCTGGCCTTCGCCTCGCTGCTGGACGAGGGCTTCCCGGTCCGCCTGTCCGGCCAGGACTCGGTGCGCGGCACCTTCAGCCAGCGCCATTCGGGCATCGTCGACCAGACGACCGAGGCCCGCTACGTTCCGCTGAACAACCTGTCCGACGGCCAGGCCCAGTTCGAGGTCATCGACTCGGCCCTGTCGGAAGAGGCGGTGCTCGGCTTCGAATACGGCTACGCCCTGACCGACCCCAACACCCTGGTCATGTGGGAAGCCCAGTTCGGCGATTTCGTGAACGGCGCCCAGGTGGTGATCGACCAGTTCATCACCTCGGGCGAGCGCAAATGGCTGCGCATGTGCGGCCTGACCATGCTGCTGCCGCACGGCTACGAGGGGCAGGGGCCGGA
>JAXHTU010000068.1:0-15378 GCA_034189955.1 Pseudomonadota bacterium
CACGCCGTCGATGTCGATCGCCGCCCACAGCGCGCCGCGCGGCTCCAGACCCGGAATGCCGCGCAGGGTCGGCAGCGCCCCGGACTTGACCAGCCGCTCCGGACGAAGCGTCAGGATGGCGTCGCCATACTCCTCCGCCTCGACGGTCATGGCCGCATGGAAGTGATAGGTCATCGCCAGCCGTTCGGCGATGGCGCTGGCCTGATCGACCATCCCGGTCCGGGCCCGGCCGACGTCCAGCTCCTGCAGACAGACGATATCGGGTTCGTACTCGGCGATGACGCCGGCGATGCGGTCGACGTCGAGCCGGCGGTCGACGCCGACGCAGCGGTGCACATTGTAGGTCAGCAGGCGGGGCATGAAGTCCTGGGCAGGCGCCAAAATGCTCTGGCCGTCGGGCTAGGACATTTCAAGCAGGAATGCGACCCCCGTGGGGCGCCTCCGCCCCGGCGTCAGATCATCACCAGCCGATCGACGACCTCGTTCGGATTGCCCGGGCGAGGCGGGAAATGCTGCGCCAGGACCGCGCCGCACAGGCCGATGGCGGCCTCGAAACCGGCCGCCGGATCGTCGCGTTTGAGACCCTGTGACAGCGCCTCGGCGGCGTCGCCCCAGACCGACGGCTCGACCTTCCCGTGAATGCCCGCGTCGGCGACGATCTCGACCTGATGGTCGGACAGGGCGGCGAAGATCAGCACCCCGGTGCGCGCCTCGGTGACGTGCAGGCCATGGGCGAGGAACTGCTGCAGCGCGGCGTCGCGGACGCGTGACCGGCGCACGGCCCGCGGCGTGACCAGGCGGGTGACGATCGGCGCACGGGTGATCAGATAGACGGCCAGAAAGACGACGGCCTGGACGATGGCGTAGGCGGCGAGGGCCTGGCCGGCCGAGAGGTCGCGCGCGGCGAGGTGGGCGGCTTGCCAGCTGTCGGCCATGCCGGGAATCCACCCCGGCTCGAAGCCGAGAGGGATCAGGCCCAGCGGCAGAACCAGCGCCGCCGCCGCGGCCCAGGCCATCGACACGTCCTGGTAGGACGACACGCGACGGGCCAGGACGCAAAAGATCTCGCCGGACGTGCGCGTCTCCGCCGCCGCTATGGCCCCGGCGATCCGGTCGTGCGCCTCGGGAGTCAATTTGATCACCATCCGCCGGACGCGCCTCCGCCGCCAAAGCTGCCCCCGCCGCCGCCGAACCCCCCGCCGCCGCCGAAGCCTCCGCCCCGGCCGCCGCCGCGACTGCTGCTGCGCAGCGCCTCGCTCGCCGCCCAGATCAGGATCGGCGCCACGCCGGACCCCCGACGTTTGCGACCGCCGCGGGACAGGCCGCCGATGATTCCGGTGAACATCAGAAACAGGATCAGGCCGATCAGGATCAACGGTCCGATCGGGAACCCGGCTTTTGGCGCCCCGGCCTCGGCGGCCCGGGCCTGGGCCTCGGCCGGGTCCAGCCTCAACTGGGCGTCGATGGCGTCGACGCCCTGCTGGATTCCGCGCTCGAACTCCCCATCGCGGAAGGCGGGCAGGATTTCATTGTGGATGATCAGCACCGACAGGGCGTCGGTCAGCACCGGTTCGAGGCCGTAGCCGACCTCGATCCGCACCTTGCGTTCTTCGGGCGCGACGATCAGCAGGACGCCGTTGTCGTCCTCGGCCTGGCCGATGCCCCAGGCCCGGCCCAGCTGATAGCCGTACTCTTCGATCTCCCGCCCCCGCAGGCTCTCGACCGTGACCACCACCAGCTGATCGTTGGTGTCCCGTTCCAGCGCTTCCAGCTTCGCGGTCAGGACGGTCTCGGTCTCCGGCGACAACAGTCGCGCCTGATCGACCACCCGGCCGGTCAGGGCCGGAAATTCGGTCGTCTGGGCCGCGACCGACCCGGCCAGGCACAGCCAGCCGGCGACCGACAGGGCGACCAGCCGCGCGGCCAGCCCCGCCCTTCCGTGGGTCAGGACAGGGCTCACGGAGCGGGCGGTGTCGCGCCGGGCTGGGTCGGGGCCGCGGTTCCGCCGGGCGTGGCGGGGTTCAGCGCGTCGAAATTGACGGTCGGGGCGCTCTGCGCCGCCTCGGTCGCCGTGAACAGCTGCATCGGCGCCGATCCGCCGTGGATCGTCTTGGCCCAGATCACCGTGGGGAAGGTCCGCAGCGACGTATTATAGTCCCGGACCGCCTCGTTGTAGTCCATGCGGGCGATGTTGATGCGGTTCTCCGTGCCCTCGAGCTGGGTCTGCAGGACGAGGAAATTCTGGTTCGACTTCACGTCGGGATAGCGCTCGACCACCAGCATCAGCCGCGACAGGGCTTCGCTCAGTTGTCCTTGCGCGGCCTGGTAGCGCTGCATGGCCGCGGGATCGTTGAGCGTCTCCGGCGTCACCGTCACGCCGGTCGCCTGGGCCCGCGCCTGGATGACCTCGGTCAGAATGGCGCGTTCGGAGATCGCCGCGCCCTGCACCGTGGCGACCAGTTGCGGCACCAGATCGGCGCGGCGCTGATAGGCCGACTGCACGTCGCCCCACTTGGCTTGCGCGTTCTCTTCCTTCTCCGGAATCGCGTTGACGCCGCAGCCGGTGACGGCCGGAGCCAGGACCACGAGGGCGGCGATGGCCGCCGTCCGGGAGTTCAAGCCAATCATCGTCGTCTCCTGTCAGGCTGCAGACCTGCGGGATCGACTATCGGAGGTTAGGCTTCGCCGTTCAAGCGTCCAGCGGCTCGGGCGCGACGCCGGCGGTCCGGCAGGCCGCCGTATAGGTATTGGCCAGCAGGCAGGCGATGGTCATCGGCCCGACCCCGCCCGGCACCGGGGTGATCCGCCCCGCCACCGTCGCCGCCTCGTCGAAGGCCACATCGCCGACCACCCGGGTCTTGCCCTGCGCCGCCTTCTCGGGATCGCGCGACGGAACCCGGTTGATGCCGACGTCGATCACCGTCGCGCCCGGCCGGATCCAGTCGCCGCGGATCATCTCCGCCCGTCCGACGGCGGCCACCAGGATGTCGGCGGTGCGGCACAGCGCCGGCAGGTCGCGGGTGCGCGAATGGGCGATGGTCACCGTGCAGCTCTCGCCCAGCAGCAACTGGGCCATCGGCTTGCCGACGATGTTCGAGCGCCCGACGATCACCGCGTTCAGCCCCGACAGGTCGCCCAGTTCGGACTTCAGCAGCATCAGACAGCCCAGCGGGGTGCACGGGACCAGCCCCGGAAGGCCCACGGCCAGCCGACCGGCGTTGACGACGTGGAAGCCGTCGACGTCCTTGTCCGGATCGATCGCGCCCAGCACCGCCGCCGCGTCGATATGGCCGGGCAGGGGCAGCTGCACCAGAATGCCGTGGATGCCGCTGTCCGCGTTCAGCGCCGCGATCAGGGCCAGCAGCGTCTCCTGATCGGTCTCTTGCGGCAGCTTGTGCGTGTCGGAGCGAAGCCCGGCCCGCAGCGTCGTCTCGCCCTTGTTGCGGACATAGATCTGGCTCGCCGGATCCTCGCCGACGATGACCACGGCCAGACCCGGCTTGATCCGGTGCGCCGCCTCCAGCCGGGCGGCGGCGGCGGCGACGCGCTCCACCAGCCCGGCCGCGAAGGCCTTGCCGTCGATCAGGGTCGCGCGGGCGGGTTCGGCCGTCATGGGTTCGGCTCCGGTCATCAGGAATCGTGCGGTGAGCGCGATTTACAGACCGGGCGGTTCGTCGTCTATGATCGCGACCGCACCCAGGGGGACTCGCATGCGCCGTCAGACCATTCTCGCCGCCGTCAGCGGCCTCGCGCTCGTCCTCGCCGCCGGCCCTGCTCTGGCCCAGGCCGCCGCGCCGCTGGCCCCGGGCGCCACGGTCGAGGGCGTCATCGAGGAAGGCGACGCGACCGCCGCCGAGGACGCTTACCGGTATGACGACCATGCGATCACCGCCCGCGCCGGCCAGCGGCTGGAGGCGGTGCTGCGCTCGGCCGCGTTCGATGCGTATCTGGAACTGCTGCCCGAGGACGCCCTCGGCGACGCCGTGGCCTCGGACGACGACGGCCTCGGCGAGGGAACCGATGCGCGGCTGCGCTTCACCGTTCCGACCGCCGGGACATACATCCTGCGCGCCCGGCCGTTGTCCGGGCTGGAAGGCGGCGCCTACAGCCTCAGCCTGACCGAGCGCCCGCCGGCGCCGCGCGCGCCGCGGCCCGCGGCCATCCGCCTCGGGCAGACGGTCGAGGGACAGCTGTCCAGCCGCGACCCCGAGACCGACGACGGCCTGCCCTATGACGCCTTCGCCTTCCGCGCCCGCCAGGGCGACCGGCTTTCGCTGTCCCTCGACAGCGAGGCCTTCGACCCGGTCGTCCGGATCGGGCGGCCGGCGACCGGCGCCTTCGCCCAGCTGGCCGAGAACGACGACGGGCCCGGCGCCGGGCTCAACGCGCGCCTGATCTTCACCGCCCCGGAGACCGGCGACTACCTGATCCGGGTGACGCCCGTCGGCGCCGGCGGCGAGGGAGCCTACACCCTGCGCCTGCAGGAGGGACCGCCCCCGATCGCCGCCCAGCCCATCGCCATCGGCGACACGGTCGACGGCGAACTGACCAGCGGCGACGGCAAGAGCGAAGGCGGGGCCCCGGCCGATGCCTGGCGGTTCGACGGCCGCGAGGGCCAGCGCATCCGCATCGACATGACCTCCGGCGACTTCGATACCTACCTGGAACTGTTCGACGACGCCCGCGTCAGCCTCGACCAGGACGACGACGGCGGTCCCGAGGGCACGGATTCGCGCCTGACCCTGACCCTGCCGCGCACCGGCGCCTATGTCGTGGAGGCCCGGGCCTTTTCGGAAGGCGTCGGCGACTACAGCCTGTCGATCAGCGAGGTCGCGCCGGAACGCGCCCCCGACAGCCTCGCCTTTGGCGCCAGCCTGCAGGGCGAGATCGACGACGACGATCCGCGCGACGACGACGACCGCGGCTATGACGCCTTCACCTTCCAGGGCGTGGAGGGCCAGCGCATCCAGGTCATCATGCGCTCCGGCGACTTCGACACCTGGCTGCAGATCGGCAAGGCGGAGGGCGAGTTCACCGCCTTGGCTTCCGACGACGACGGCCTGATGGAGGGCACCGACTCGCGCCTCAACTTCACCCTCCCGGAGGACGGCGACTATGTCCTGCGCGCCTCGCCCCTCGGCTCGGAGGCCAAGGGCCTGTATTCGCTCGAACTGATCGACCGCGGGCCCCAGCCCCGGCCCGGCAGCATCCTCGTCGGCTCCACCGCCTGGGGAACCCTAACGACGACCGATGCGACCACCGACAGCAACAGCCACTACGACGCCTGGCGGGTCGACCTGCGCGAGGACGAGAAGCTGCTGATCACCATGGTCTCGAACGACGTCGACAGCTTCGTCATCGTCGGGCGCGACAAGGAGGACGGCGAGTTCGAGGTGCTGGGCTCCGACGACGACGGCCTGACCGACACTCACGCCAAACTCGAATGGACCGCGCCCGAGGACGGAACCTACGAAATCCGCGCCGGCGCCTATCAGCAGGGCCAGACCGGGGCCTACGCCCTGACCGTCGAGAAACAGCCCTGAGCCTTCCGCGCCCGGCCGCGTTGACACGGGTATGGCCCTGACCGACAGCACCGTCCGCAAGGACCAGCACCTTGACGTCATCCTCGCGGGGAGGGCGCGGCACGGGCGGGCCGGCGGCTTCGCCGACATCCATTTCGTGCATGAGGCCCTGCCCGACCTCGACCACGGCAAGATCGACCTCGGCGCCGACTTCCTCGGTCGCCGGCTCAAGGCCCCGTTGCTGATCAGCGCCATGACCGGCGGCCCGGCCCGGGCCGAGGCCATAAACCTGCGGCTGGCCGAGGCGGCGCAGCATCTCGGCATCGCCCTGGCGGTCGGCTCCCAGCGGGCGGCCCTGGCGGCCGACGGCCCTATGCCCGGCCTCGACATGGCCTTGCGCCTCAAGGCCCCCGACACCCCGATCCTCGCCAATATCGGCGCCGCCCAGTTGACCCGCGGCTTCGGCGTCGACGAGGCCCGGCGCGTGCTCGACATGATCGCCGCCGACGCCCTGGTCGTGCACCTCAATCCGTTGCAGGAGGCCTGCCAGCCCGGCGGCGACCGCGACTGGTGGGGCGTCGGCGCGGCGCTGGACGCCCTGGTCAAGGCGCTGGACGCCCCTGTCGTGGTCAAGGAGACCGGCGCGGGCCTCTCGGCGGCGACGGCGAAACGCCTGTTCGACATGGGCGTCGCCGCGATCGACGTCGCCGGGGCCGGCGGATCGAACTGGGCCACGGTCGAGGGCGAGCGGGCCGCCGACCCCGCCGACAAGGCCCACGCGGCCGCCTTCTTCGACTGGGGCATCCCCACGGCCCGCGCCATAGCCGAGGCCCGGGCGGCCTGCCCGAAGGCGACCATTATCGGCTCCGGCGGGGTGGCCGACGGCGTCGACGCGGCCAAGGCCATCCGCCTCGGCGCCGACATGGTCGGTCAGGCGGCCGGCGTCCTGACCGCCGCCACCGTCTCGACCGAGGCCGTCGTCGCCCACTTCCAGACCGTGATCCGCCAGATGCGCACCGTCTGCTTCTGCACCGGCTCGCCCAACCTGACCGCCCTGCGCAAGGCGCCGCTGCAGGGTTAGGCCGAGGGCAGCAGCTCGCCCGCGAACACCCGGTAGCGCCCCGCCCGCACCCCGTCCGTCGCCCGAGCGATGTCCGGCGCGAAATAGTGGTCCGAGCCATAGGCGGCCGCCGCCTCGCGCACCACGGCGAAGACCTGCTCCAGATCGGCCGAGGTCCGCAGCGGCCGGTGGAACTCGATGCCCTGCGCCGCCGCCAGCAGTTCGATCGCCACGACCGTCGCCGTGTTCTCCGCCATGTCCAGCAGCCGCCGCGCCCCATGGGTGGCCATGGAGACATGGTCCTCCTGATTGGCCGAGGTCGGCACGGTGTCGATGCTGCACGGGTGGGCCACCATCCGGTTCTCCGCCACCAGCGCCGCCGCCGTCACCTGGGCGATCATGAAGCCGGAATTCAGGCCGCTCTCCTTCACCAGGAAGGCCGGCAGGTCGCTCATCTTCGGATCGACGAGGATGGCGGTCCGGCGCTCCGAGATATTGCCGATCTCGCACAGGGCCATGGCGATCATATCCGCCGCGAATGCAACGGGTTCGGCATGGAAGTTGCCGCCCGATATCACATCGCCGTCGTCGATGAAGACCAGCGGATTGTCGGTCACGGCATTGGCCTCGCGCTCCAGGGTCGCGGCGGCGTTGCGCAGCACGTCCAGCACCGCCCCCATGACCTGCGGCTGGCAGCGCAGGGAGTAGGGGTCCTGCACCTTGGAACAGTCCTGCCGGTGGCTGTCGCGGATCGCCGAGCCGGCCATCAGCGCGCGCAGCCGGGCGGCGACCGCGATCTGGCCCGGCTGGCCGCGCAGGGCGTGGATGCGGGCGTCGAACGGCGCGTCCGAGCCCTTCAGCGCATCGACCGACAGGGCCCCGGCGGCGATCCCGGCGGCGAAGGCGGCCTCGGCCGCGAACAGGCCGGCGAGGGCCAGGGCCGTCGAGCACTGGGTGCCGTTGAGCAGGGCGAGGCCCTCCTTGGGACCCAGCGTCAGCGGCGTCAGGCCGACGCGCGCGAGGGCCGCCTCGGCCGACAGGGTCTCGCCCTTGTGCCGGGCCTCGCCGACGCCGATCAGGACGCAGCTCATATGCGCCAGCGGCGCGAGGTCGCCCGAGGCCCCGACCGATCCCTTGGACGGTATGCACGGCAGGACGTCGGCGTTCACCAGCGCGATCAGGGCTTCCAGCGTCCCGCGCCGGATGCCTGAGGCTCCCTTCGACAGCGAGGCGATCTTCAGCACCATCAACAGCCGCACGACCTCGTCGGGCAGCAGGGCGCCCACGCCGCAGGCGTGGCTCAGCACGAGGTTCTTCTGCAGCGTCTCGAGGTCTTCCGCCGCGATCGAGGTGTTGGCCAGCAGGCCGAAGCCGGTGTTGACGCCATAGACGGTGCGGCCCTCGGCGACGATGGCGGCGACCACGGCCGCGCCGCGCTCGACGGCGGTCCAGGCCTCGGGGGCGAGCGCGACGGCGGTCGGTGCGTCAAGCACCGCGCGGAGCTGGCTGAGGGTGAGGGGGGATTGGCCGAGGGTGAGGGTCATCCGCTCCCCTTATCCCGATGCGCCGGATCACGAAAACCCGTTGACGGATTCCGCCGGCTCAACCGGCCCGCCGCCGGGTCACCCACAGGCCGAACAGGCCCGCGATCGGGAACATCAGCACGCCATAGACGGCGGCCGGCAGCGACATGTCCGGCCGCTCCAGCACGCCCTGGGCGATGACGATGGCGAGGGTGGCGTTGTGGATGCCGACCTCGAAGGCGCTGGCCACCGCCTGGGATTTCTCGATCTTCAGCAGGCGCGGCACGATATAGCCGACCGTCAGGCTCAGGACGCAGAAGGCGACAGCGATCCCGCCCAGCACCAGGACGTTGGCGGCGAACAGGTCGAAACTGCTCGCCACCGACCCGAGGATCACCAGCACCAGAATGGCCACCGAGGCGATCCGGACGGGCCTGTCCATGGCCGCGGCGAAGCCCGGCTTCAGCGCCCGCACCGTCATCCCCAGCGCCACCGGGACGAGGACGATCATGAACACCTCCAGCGTCTTGGCGAACTGCAGGCCGACGCTGAGGTCGCCCGGCTGGAAATATGCGATGGCCAGGTTGGTGAGGACCGGCAGGGTCACCACGGCGATGACCGAGTTGATCGCGGTCAGCGAGATGTTCAGCGCCACATCGCCCCGGAACAGGTGGCTGTACAGGTTGGCGGTCGTGCCGCCGGGCGAGGCCGCCAGCAGCATCATCCCGACCGCGAGGATCGGCGGCAACCGGAACAGCAGCACCAGGGCGAAACAGATCGCCGGCAGCAACAGCAGCTGGCAGGCGAGGGCGACGGCGGCGGCCTTGGGCTGTTTCGCCACGCGGACGAAATCGGCCGGCGTCAGGTCCAGTCCGAGGCCGAACATGATGATCCCGAGGGCCAGAGGCAGGGCGACGGCGGCGAATTCCATGCGAGGTCCTCAGGGAAAATTCAGATCCCTCTCCCGGCGGGAGAGGGCTTGAGCGCGCGAGAGCAAAGCGATCGCTCTTGCTCGAAAGGGTGAGGGGCTAAGGTGCGAGCCAGGCGACCGCCGGACGCCTTCACCCGGCCGCGCCAGAACGACGGCTGCGCCGCCGTGCGCGGTCTCCCTCTCCCCTCGGGAGAGGGTCACAGAATGCCCGGCAGGTTGAGCCCGTGCTCCCGCGCCGCCTCCTTCGCGATCTCATACCCCGCATCGGCGTGCCGCATCACCCCCGTCGCCGGGTCGTTCCACAGCACCCGCTCCAGCCGCCTCGCCGCCTCCGGCGTGCCGTCCGCCACGATCACCACGCCCGAGTGCTGGCTGTAGCCCATGCCCACGCCGCCGCCGTGATGCAGCGACACCCAGCTGGCGCCCGAGGCGGTGTTCAGCAGGGCGTTCAGCAGCGGCCAGTCGGACACCGCATCCGACCCGTCAATCATTGATTCCGTTTCGCGGTTGGGGCTGGCGACGGAGCCGCTGTCGAGATGGTCGCGCCCGATGACGATCGGACCGCTCAGCTCGCCCGAGGCCACCATCTCGTTGAACATCAGCCCGGCGCGGTGGCGGTCGCCGAGGCCGATCCAGCAGATCCGCGCCGGCAGGCCCTGGAAGGCGATGCGCTCGCCGGCCATGTCGAGCCAGCGGTGCAGGCCGGCGTTCTCCGGGAACAGCCGCTTCATCGCCGCGTCGGTCTTGCGGATGTCGTCCGGGTCGCCGGTCAGGGCGGCCCAGCGGAAGGGGCCGACGCCGCGGCAGAACAGCGGGCGGATATAGGCGGGCACGAAGCCGGGGAAGTCGAAGGCGTTGCTGACGCCAGCGTCGAAGGCGACCTGCCGGATGTTGTTGCCATAGTCGGTCGTCGGCACGCCGGCCGACTGGAAGTCCAGCATCGCCTGGACGTGGGCGGCGCACGACCGGCGGGCGGCGGCCTCGACGGCGGCGGGATCGGAGACGCGCTTGTCCTCCCACTCCGCCACGGTCCAGCCCTGCGGCAGATAGCCGTTGATCAGGTCGTGGGCGCTTGTCTGGTCGGTGACCAGATCGGGCCTCACGCCGCGCCTGACCAGTTCAGGCAAGACATCCGCCGCATTACCCAACAGCCCGACAGATATGGCTTTTCCGTCCGCCTTGGCTTGCGCAAGCACAGCCAGCGCCTCATCCAGCGTCTCGGCCATCACATCGAGATAGCGGGTCCTCAGCCGCATCTCGATCCGGCTGCGCTGGCACTCCACGGCGAGGCAGGAGGCGCCGGCCATGGTCGCGGCGAGCGGCTGGGCCCCGCCCATGCCGCCGAGGCCGGCGGTCAGGATCCAGCGGCCCGACCAGTCGCCGCCATAGTGCTGGCGCCCGGCCTCCATGAAGGTCTCGTAGGTGCCCTGAACGATGCCCTGGGTGCCGATGTAGATCCACGAGCCGGCCGTCATCTGGCCGTACATCATCAGACCCTTGCGATCGAGTTCGTTGAAATGCTCCCAGGTCGCCCATTTCGGCACCAGGTTGGAGTTGGCGATCAGCACCCGCGGGGCGTCTTCGTGGGTGCGGAACACCCCGACCGGCTTGCCCGACTGGACCAGCAGGGTCTGGTCGGGCTCCAGCGCGCGGAGCTCGTGGACGATCCGGTCGAACGCCGGCCAGTCGCGCGCGGCCTTGCCGATGCCGCCATAGACGACGAGGTCCTCGGGCCGCTCGGCCACCTCCGGGTCGAGGTTGTTCATCAGCATCCGCAGCGCCGCCTCCGCGGCCCAGGTCTTCGCGGTCATCTCGACGCCGCGCGGGCTGCGGATGACGCGGGCGTTCGGGGTCTGTTGAGTCGTCATGACGGCGTCTCTACGCTGCCCGCCCATGACCTTGGAAGACTCAGACGCGCTGGGCTGGCGCAGCGTCGCCGACCTGATCGGCGATCATCCCGACGCTCCGGTCGCCCTGATCGGCGCCGGCCTCAACGAACGCTCCCTGACGCCCGGCCGCTGCGACCTGGGGTCCAAGGCCTTCCGCGCCGTCCTGCCGCGCTTCTCCACCTATGACGTCGAGACCGGCGCCGAGCTGACCACGCCCGTCCACGACGCCGGCGACGTCCCGTTGAAGGCCGTCTCCCCCGCCGACGCCTTCACGCCCGTGCGTCACGCCGTCGCCGCCCAGTCCGCCCGGGCCCTGACCGTGCTGATCGGCGGCAACAACGCCATCACCCGTCCCGGCGTCCACGCCCTCGGCCTGGACCGCGTCGGCGTCCTGACGCTCGACGCCCATTTCGACCTGCGCGACACCGACCGGGGCCTGACCAACGGCAATCCGATCCAGGCCCTGCTGGAGGACGGTCTCGACGGCCGCCGCATCAGCCAGCTCGGCCTCGCCCCCTTCGCCAACACCCGCCGCGCCCACGACAAGGCGAAGGCGGCCGGGATTTCCGTGCGCACCGCCCGCGACTGCCGCGAGCAGGGGCTGGCCGCCGTGGTGGCGCAGGAGCTTGAGCGGCTGTCCGCCCTCGTCGAGGTCATCTATGTCGATTTCGACATCGACGTCATCGACCGCAGCCAGTGGCCGGCCTCGCCCGGCGCCCGGCCCGGCGGCGTCTCCGCCCAGGCCTTCTTCGACGCCGCCCGCGTCATCGGCGCCCATCCGAAGGTCAAGGCCGTCGACCTGACCGAATACGACCCCTCGCTCGAGATCGGCGACCTCGGCGCCCTGAGCGCCGGCCGCTGGTTCTGCGAGCTTCTGGCCGGGTTTGAAACGCGATGATCCGCGCCGACCGCCTGATCACCGACTGCCGCCTGGCGACCATGACCGAGGGCGGCGAGCCGTATGGCGCGATCGACGACGGGGCCCTGCTGATCGCCGACGGCCGCATCGTCTTCGCCGGCTCGCGCGCCGACCTGCCGCCGCATCAGGCCGCCGCGACCGACCGCCTCGACGGCCGCTGGGTCACCCCCGGCCTGATCGACTGCCACACCCACCTCGTCTTCGGCGGCGACCGCTCGGGCGAGTTCGAACGGCGGCTCCAGGGCGCCACCTATGAGCAGATCGCCCGCGCCGGCGGCGGCATCGTCTCGACCATGACCGCCACCCGCGCCGCCTCCGAAGATGACCTCTACGCCTCCGCCCTGACCCGCCTCGCGGGCCTGACCGCCACCGGCGTCACCACGCTCGAGATCAAGTCCGGCTACGGCCTCGACCATGACAGCGAGCTGAAGATGCTGCGCGTCGCCCGCCGCCTCGGCCGCGAGGCCGGGGTCCGCGTCCGCACCAGCTACCTCGGCCTCCACGCCGTCCCGCCCGAGCACCGCGCCGACCGCGCCGCCTATGTGGACAAGGCTGTGGACGACATTCTCCCCGCCGCCCACGCCGAGGGCCTCGTCGACGCCGTCGACGCCTATTGCGAGCCCATCGCCTTCTCCACCGACGAGGTCGGCCGGCTGTTCGACAAGGCCCGCGCCCTCGGCCTGCCGGTCAAGCTGCACGCCGACCAGCTGTCCGACGGCGGCGGCGCGGCGCTGGCGGCCCGCTACAACGCCCTGTCGGCCGACCACATCGAACACACGACCGAGGCCGGCGTGCGCGCCATGGCCGCGGCCGGCGTCGTCGCCGTCCTCCTGCCCGGCGCCTTCCTGATGCTGCGCGAGACCACCCCGCCGCCGGTCGCGCTGCTGCGTCGTCACGGCGTGGCCATGGCCGTGGCCACCGACTGCAACCCGGGCACGTCGCCCGTGGCCTCGATGACCGCGGCGCTGAACCTCGCCTGCGTCCAGTTCCGCCTGACCCCGGAAGAGGCCCTGGCCGGGGCCACCCGCGTGGCCGCCCAGGCCCTCGGCCTGTCCGACGAGGCCGGAACCCTGCAGCCCGGCAAGGCCGCCGATCTGGCCGTCTGGGACATCGAACGCCCGGCCGAGCTCTGCTACTGGTTGGGCAAGCCGCTGCTGCACCGCCGCTACGTCGCCGGGATCGCGCGCGGCTGATCGTCCGGTCCGGCGAATCCCTTCACTCTCCCCGGATGCGCCCGTCCCGCGACCGCACCGAGGACCTGATGATCGCCGCCCTCGTGGTGGTGACCCTGCTGCTCGCCGTCGCCACCGTGCTGATGATCCAGGACGCCTTCGCCTGAAGAGGTCTAGGGCCGCCAGGCGGTCTTCGCCGCCAGATCCGGCCGCGGCCGCTCAAGCGGCGGCTCCGCCAGCGCGCCGATGTGGATGAAGCCCGCCACCCGCTCGCCGGGACCGACCTCCAGCAGCGCCAGCGCCCCCGGGTCATAGCTGTACCAGTCCGTGATCCAGCTGGCCGAATAGCCCAGCGCGTCGGCGGCGTGCTCCAGGTTCATGCACACCGCCCCGGCCGAGAGTTCCTGCTCCCACACCGGAACCTTGTGCCCCTCGACCGGCGTCGAGACCACGAGAATGGTCAGCGGCGGCGCCGTCAGCTTGGACAGCACCTTGCCCGCCTTGCCCGGATCCGCCTGCCGCGCGGCCAGCGGCAGCAGGGCCTCGGCCAGCGCCGCCCGCGTCCGCGGCCCCAGAACCACGAACCGCCACGGGAACAGCTTGCCGTGGTCCGGCGTGCGCGCCCCCAGCCGCAGGATCTGTTCGATCTCGGCCGGGGAGGGCCCGGGACCGCCCAGCGCCTGGGCCGGCGCCGACCGCCGTCGCGCCAGACGCGCCTGCTGTTCGATCGAGGGGACGGGGAGGGGGAGGGCCAGGCCCAGATCGGCGTAGGACATGGTTCCTAGCTAGGCGTCCCGGCCGCCCGGCGCCATATGCGGTCGTCGCCCTGCGCCGGCGCGCGCCACCGCCGGAACTGGCGAAGGCCATGCCGGCGGGCCTATGATGTCGGCGAAGGAGTCCCGGATGCCCCAGCTCGAAGTCGTCGCCCCGCACCCCGACACCTGGGGTCAGTTGCGCGCCGCCGCCCAGGAGACGGCCCGGTCCGAGCCGCTGCTGGCGTCGCAGATCAACGCCGTGGTCCTGTCGCACGGCGACCTCGCCGCCGCCCTCAGCTATCAGATCGCGCGCAAGCTGGCCGACGCCGAACTGCCGGCCATGTCGGTGCGCGAGGTCTGCCTCGAGGCCTATGCCGCCGACCCGGCCATGGTCGCCGCCGCCGGGGCCGACCTGCGCGCCGTGGCCGAGCGCGATCCGGCCATCAAGACGCTGTTGCAGCCCTTCCTCTACTTCAAGGGCTTCCAGGCCCTGCAGGGCCACCGCGTCGCCCACTGGCTGTGGACCCAGGGCCGCGACGCCCTGGCCTTCCATTTCCAGAGCCGCATGTCCGAACTGTTCCAGGTCGACATCCATCCCGCGGCTCGGCTCGGCTCGGGCCTGTTCCTCGACCACGGCACCGGCATCGTCATCGGCGAGACGGCGGTGGTCGGCGACGAGGTGTCGATGCTGCATAACGTCACCCTCGGCGGCACGGGGGCCGAGCGCGGCGACCGCCACCCCAAGATCGGCAAGGGCGTGCTGCTGGGCGCGGGCGCCAAGGTGCTGGGCAATATCGCGGTCGGCGACTACGCCAAGGTCGCCTCGGGCTCGGTGGTGCTGAAGGCCGTGCCGGCCGGCTGCACCGTCGCCGGGGTTCCGGCGCGCCTCGTCAACTGTCCCCCCGGCGAGGCCCCGGCCCGGACCATGGACCATACGCTCGCCGACATCGTCTACGACTTTGTCATCTGACGCGTGGAGGGTTTCCCTTCGGCGGGGCTTTCTCTAGGGTCCGCCGCTCAATTCCAGACCCCGAGGCCGACCATGAACACCGCTGACATGAAGCGCGTCGAGACGCACCTGAAGCGCACCTTCAACACCGGCGGCATCATCCTGAAGCCGCGCGGCAAGCCCAATGACTCCTGCGAGGTCTATGTCGGCGACGAATTCATCGGCGTCGTCTTCGAGGACGAGGACGAGGCCGGCAGCTTCATGTTCGAGATGGCCATCCTCGCGGAAGACCTGCCGCAGGACTGATCGTCCCGCCAGCCGACGCGCACGAAAAAGCGCCGGAGGAGCGATCCTCCGGCGCTTCGTCGTTTCAGGCAGTGCGCCTGGGCGTGATCAGTTGGTCTTGCCGAAGATCGTGTCCAGCAGGCTGCTCAGGAAGCCCTTCTTCTCGGCCGGCTTGGCGGCGGGCTTGGGCGCGGCGGCCGGAGCCGGAGCAGCAGCCGGGGCGGCGGCGACGGGCTTCGGAGCCGCGACGGCGGGCTTCGGCGCGGGCGCGGGAGCGGCCTTCGGGGCAGCGGGCTTGGGAGCCGCGGCTTTCGGCGCAGCCTTGGCGACGGGCTTCTTCGCGGCCGCCGGCTTCTTCGCCGTGGCGGCCGCG